>DASUPH010000457.1:0-6044 GCA_036276275.1 Candidatus Limnocylindrales bacterium | reverse complement strand
CGCGGTATCCGTGGTCTCGACGGTCACGGCCTCGACCGTCGCCGTGATGTGGGTCGCCGGCGTGACGGTGTCGAGCGCGGCCGGCGCCCGACCCTGGACCGGCGACAGGGGCCACGGGATGGGCCCTTCGTGGGCGTCGCTGGGCGCAATGGCCAGGAGCTCTTCGCGGACGTCGATCCCGACCGGGCACCAGGCGATGCAGCGGCCGCAGCCGACACAGCCGGTCGAACCGAACTGGTCCCACCAGGTCGAGAACTTGTGGGTCAGCCACTGGCGGTAGCGGTCGCGGACCTTCGGCCGGAAGTTGCCGTCCCCCGCGACCCTTCCGAACCCGGCCGTGAAGCAGCTGTCCCAGCGGCGCTCGGTCGTCGCATCGACACCGTCGAGGTCGGAGGCGACCCCGACGCTCGTGCAGAAGCAGGTCGGGCAGACGAGGGTGCAGTTCGCGCAGGCCAGGCAGCGCTCGGCGACCTCTTCCCAGCGTGGATGATCGAGGGCCGCCCGGAGCCGGGCCGGCAGGCCCGCGGCCGGGACCGGGTCGCCGATCGTCGCCCGGACCGCCGCGACCTGGGCGGCGGCCGAATCGACCTCGACCTCGGCAGCCGGTCGGAGCGCCAGCCCCTCGACGAGGGCCGTGCCGGCAGTGCTGCCGGCCCGGACGACGAACCCGTCGTCGAGCTCGGACAGGACGAGGTCGGCGCCGGAGTCGACCTCCGGCCCGGTCCCCATCGACGTGCAGAAGCAGGTGCTCGCCGCCGTCGCGCACTCGACGGCCACGACGAGCGCCGCGTCACGCCGAGCGGCGTGATCCGGATCCCCCGCGGGTCCGGCCCGCATCGCCCGCTCCTGGATGTCGAGGGCGGCGATCTCGCACGCTCGGACGCCCACGAAGGCGAGCCGCGGCGCCGGTTCGTCGACCGCCTCGACCGTGACCAGGTCGCCGTCACGGCGGGCGCGGGTCAGGGGAACGATCGAAGGATGCGTGAAGCGCTTCCAGGCGGTGACCGGCATGCCGTAATCGAACGCGCGCTGGCTGCCCGTCGACCGCAGTCGATAGCTGCCGGGCGCCGTGTCGGCCGTCCAGCCGTGGGGTAGCGATGCCGCTTCATGGAGCTCGTCGTAGACCACCGCCCCGTCGGCGACGGTCGGTCCGACGATCCGACGGCCGTCGGCCGCCAACGCCCCGAAGAGCCGATCGAGCTCCTGCCTCGGCAGGAACCACGCCGCCGGCGTCACCACGGCTCCGGCCCAACGCGATACAGGTCGAGGAGTTGGACGCGAGTCGCCGTCAACCGCCGGCTGACGCTGACGAGGAGACGATGGAAGATGGCCGCGGCCAGCTCGCAATCGACACTCATGGCCGTTCGCAGCTGCTCGCCGTCGATCAGGATCGCCCGGGACGGCACGATGGCAATGCCCGTCGACGTCGCGATGGCGGGTGGCAGAACGGCGGACCACCCGAAGACGTCTCCGGGATCCACGGTCAGGATCGTTCGGACCTCTCCACCCGGCAAGCCCAGCCGGAGCGCGATCCGTCCGTCGACAACGATGCCCATCGCGCGACAGGGCAGGCCCTCCTGGACGACGATCGCGCCCTGCGGAATGTCCACGACGGTTGCGAGCTCGCCCAGGCGCGCGCGCGTCGCATCGGGCATGTCGGCCGCGAACCACGTCCCGTCCAGGAGCTCGCTGACGGATGTGCCTTCCATGGGCCCATCGTCGCGTCGGCTCGAGTCGCCGACGAGGGCCATAGGTCCCGCTTGGATGTGACCCTCGGCCGTCGTCGGGGGACCCCTCCGGACGCATGCTCAATCCGGGGCATCAGCCTGCTCCGGGCTCGCCTTCCCTTGATGGAGAGGAATACGAAGATGAAGAAGATTCTCGTCGCCTATGACGGCGGCCAGCCGGCCCGCCGGGCATTGGACCTCGCGGCGGAGCTCGCCCATCCCTTCGGCGCACAGGTCGGCGTGGTCAGCGTCATTCCGGTCCATCCGGGTCGCGCGCCGATCGATCCGTGGGATGACCGACCCGTCCACACCGCGGAGCTCGAAGAGGCCCGGACGCTGCTCGCCGGGCAGGGAATTGCCGCGGTCCTGTATGAGCCGGCCGGCGACCCGGGTCCCGCGATCGGGCAGATCGCCGAGGAGGGTGGCTACGACACGATCGTGGTGGGCTCGCGGGGCCTCGGAATGCTCTCGCGAATTCTCCAGGGAAGCGTGTCGGAGCATGTCGCGACACACGCGCATGCGACGGTGGTCGTCGCCCGCTGAGCCTGGCTCGCCGTTCAGCCGATCCCGAGTCGGCGTGCCTCTGCGAACAGACGATCGCGATGGTCCGGATGGGCGATCGCGATCAGGGCAGCCGCCCGTTCGCGGAGGCTCTTCCCGAAGAGCTCCGCCACGCCCCACTCGGTGACGATCGTCCGGACGTGCGCGCGCGTCGTGACAACGCCTGCGCCGGCCGCGACGATCGGTGTGATGCGCGACACGGTCCCGCCCGCGGCAGTCGACGGCAGGGCGATGATCGCGCGGCCCTGGGCAGCCTGGGCCGCGCCGCGGATGAAATCCATCTGGCCACCGACGCCGCTGTAGATCCGCGAGCCGATCGAATTGGCCACGACCTGGCCAGTCAGGTCGACCTCGATGGCCGAGTTGATCGCGGTCATCGTCTTGAACGAGCGAATGACATCCGTGTCGTTGGTGAAGTTGACCGATCGCATCTCGACCATCGGGTTGTCGTTCACGAAGTCGTACAGGCGGCGACTACCCATCAGGAACGCGGTCACGATCTTGCCTCGATTGCGCTCCTTGCGGCCGCCGGTCACGACACCTGACTCCACGAGATCGACGACCGGATCGGTGAACATCTCGGTGTGGATGCCGAGGTCGCGATGATCGCTGAGCGCAGACGCGGTTGCAGCGGGGATCGCCCCGATCCCCAGCTGGATCGTGGCCCCGTTGGGGATCAGCTGCGCGACGAACTCGCCGATCCGGCGTTCGACATCGCCAACCGGTCCGACCAGGTATTCATAGGGCGGCACATCGACCTCGACCGCGAGGTCGAGATCGTCGACGTGGACGAAGCTCTCGCCCAGGGTTCGAGGCATCGCTCGATTGAGCTGGACGATGACCGTCCGGGCCGCCCGGATCGCGGCTTGCATCGCCTCGACCGACACGCCGAGTGAGCAGAAGCCGTGGGAATCCGGCAGCGTCGCGTTGACGAGGACGGCATCGAGCGGCAGGGCTCCGCTATCGAAGAGTTCCGGCACGTCCGACAGGAAGACCGGCACGTAATCGGCTCGGCCCTCATTGACGGCGGCCCGCGCGTTCGGCCCGACGAACAACGCCCGATGCCGGAAGTGGGGGGCCATCTCGGGCGCGAGGTGCGGACCCGGACCCTCGGTGTGGAGGTGGATCATCCCGACGTCGTGAAGCTCGGGTGCCCGGGCGACGAGCGCGTCGAGCAGCACCGACGGAGCGGCCGCCGCACAGTGGACGTAGACCTGCTGGCCGCTCTGGATCCCGCCGACGGCCTCGGCCGCGGAGACGATTCGCATCAGTTCGGATTGTCGCCCACGATCGGGTGGCGGCGTCAGATCGTTCGGTGAATGAAGGACTCGCGCGGCAGCGTCGGCTCGACGTCGACGAGTCGATCCGGCCGATGGGTCATCGCAACGTAGGCACGCTCGAATCCGGTCCGTGCGTATGCCGGACCGGACACGACGACGCGATCCTCGTTGACCGTCTCGTCGACGGTCCGGATGTCGAAGCTGGCCTCGCTCTCGGTCGGCAGCCGGTCGAGGATCGACAGGCTGTCCTGGCCGTCGGGACGGTGCCCGACGACGACCGCCCGGTCGTGGCCGATCCAGACGACGGCCGCACGCGGGCTCTTCGTCTTTCGTGCGGGAGTCTTCTGTCTCGTCATCACGCACCTTCCTTTCCCTTCAGAGGATGGCCTCTCGCCCCGTCCTGACGGCAGGGTCGAATGGCACGAGTCCGCGGCCAACCGGCCTGCTCGGGACGGGCCGGCGGGCGCGATCAGGGCGCGGATCGCAACGCGAACAGGTCGACGAGCCAGCAGGCAACGATCGTCACGGCGTAGGCCACGCACCAGACGCAGACGGCGTGGATCACGAACAGCTCGAGGTACGTGAGATACGCGACGAACAGGATTCCCGCCAGGCCGAGCCCGTAACCGGCGAGGAGCGCCCGACGCTCGCCCCGTCGCCACCACACGAGCTGGAAGACCAGGACCGCGGCCGAGAAGGCCACGCCCAGCAGTGCGAGCGGCACGCCGCCGATCTCGCTGTACTCGGAAAGCGCCACGGTTTCGCAGCCCCGCAGGGGACCACATGCCGGCAGCGCCCCGGCCAGCTTGACGATCGTCAGATAGGCGGCCACCGCCAGCCCGAAGAGGGCGAGCGTTGCACCGAGCGGCCCGGATCGGCGCCGGATCACGGCGCCGTCGATGCCGGCCGCAGGGCTTTGATCGCGTTGGCGAGATCGACGTACGAGCGCGGCAGGCCCGCCACCCGCGTCCCGTTCAGAACGAGGGTCGGAGTGGAGTTGATCCCGGCCGCCAGGGCGTCGGCCGTCGTCCTGGCAACCGTCGTCGCGCGACCCGGATCCGACTGGCAGGTGTTCCACGAGTCGACGTCGATGTCGGTCTTCGCGGCCATCTGCGCCAACCGCGCACGGCTGAAGGCGCCCTCGTTCTCTCCGTTCTGGTTCGCGAAGATCACGTCGTGGAGCTCCCAGTACCGGTTCTGGTCGGCTGCGCAGCTCGCCGCGACCGCAGCGTCGACCGATTCGTTCTGGTCACCTCGTCCGACGAAGTCCACATCGTAGGCGACGATGCGGAGCTGGCCGCCGACGACGAAGTCGGTGACGAGCCGGGGCAGGTAGGTTCGGGCGAACTGGCCGCAGAACGGGCACTGGAAGTCCGACCACACCTCCAGCGTGACCGGGGCATCGGGGCGGCCGAGCACGCTGCCCTTCGCCAGGTTCGAGGGATACGTGCTGCTCGGTCCGATCGGGTCCGCGCCGGCCGGTGGGGCTGCGCCCTGGCCGAGCGCGACGATCAAGATCACCGCGGCGACGAGGGCGAGACCGCTGGCGACCGCGATCGGCGAACGCCAGATGGGTCTCCGCGCGACGGGTCGACGCCGAGCGGTTCCGCGCGGGCGCTCGAGCCGGGCCTGACGACGGCGTTCGGCTCGCGTGGTCATCCTGCTGCCGAATCCCGCCGAGGCATCAGGCCTCGGCGTAGAGCGTGACGTAGTCGATCGCCGCGAGGACGCCGACCGGGTGGCCATCGTCATCGATCGCCACGAGGCGGTGGACGTGAGAACCGAGCATCAGCCGGGCGGCCTCGCCGAGGTCCTCGGTCAAGGAGACGGTGATTGCGGGCGAGCTCATCAGCTCGCCGACCCGGAGACCACTCGGCTTCGTTCGAATGAGGCGGCCGATCGGCGAGTCCATGACCGCGAGGAGATCCGTCTGGCTGATCACGCCGACGAGTGAGCCCGCGCCGTCGACCACAGGCAGCCCGGTGATCCTGTTCGCATGAAGCAGATGGGCCGCATCCTCGAGCGACGCGTCGACGTCGACGACGACCGGATCGATCGTCATGACGTCCGCGACGAGGAGCTTGCGCGTGTCGATGTCCACGCTTTGCACCTTCCGGGACCGCGCTGGGCATCGACAGGGCCAAACGGACCGAACCGACGGTCCGCACGGACCCCGGCCGGAATCGGACCCATGGCCCGGAGCCGCCTCGCGATCGCCCTGTCCGGCGGGGTGACGAGATGCCCGCGAAGGACGGGCCATTCGGCCCTCCTGTTTCTGTACCCGCGAGGTCAACATTCGCCCATGCCGATCCACCGCGGCCCCGCCGCGCGTTGAGCTGGCAGCCGGGAGGTGGCGAGGTGTTCCGTTCCCTGGAATTCCAGTCAGTCGGCGGACTGATGACCCAGGATCCGATCGCGGCGAGCGCCGACCTGTCCCTGGCCGACGCGGCGGGACTGATGGACTTCTATCGAGTGA
>DASUPH010000456.1:0-2639 GCA_036276275.1 Candidatus Limnocylindrales bacterium | reverse complement strand
CCATGCCCGCCTCGGATCCTGGATCGCGATCGAGGTCCATCTCACGAACAACGGCCCGGCCGTCACGGGTGAGCTCCGTCTCCAGGGCGGGACCCAGGGCGGGACCCGCTACTCGATCGCCGTGGAGTTGGCCAGCCCCTCCGACAAGACGTGGATCCTGCATGCCCAGCCGCCGCCGTTCGGTCAGCAGCTCGAGGTCGTCCTCGCCGACGGCCCGAACGTCATCCTCCGCCAGAAAGTCGCCGTCACGATCCACGACCCGAGCCAGCTCGTGGTCGGCGTCGTCGCCGACAACAACCCGGGGATCGTTGGCAGCCTGAATCTCCCGGCGGTGCAGAATCAGCAGCCGGCCGTCGTTGTCCCGTTGACGATCGACGACCTGCCGACCCGGATCGAGGCGTGGTCCGCGCTCGACCGGCTCGTCTGGCAGGATGTCGACGCAGCCAGCCTCAAGAGCGAGCAGCTCGCGGCGCTCCGGGGCTGGCTGGCGCTCGGAGGCCGGCTCGTCATCCTCGGCGGCACCGGTGGCATCGGCGCCCTCGGCGGCTTCCCCGACGACCTCCTGCCGTATCGCCCCACGTCGACCGTCGATGTCGCCCCGGCTTCGCTGTCGTCGCTCCTCGGTAGCCTGCCGAAGGAGGCTACCGACGTGCCGGCGATGGCCGGCGAGCTGACGCGCGGTCGCGCCCTCGCCACCTCGGGTGACCGTGTGATCGCCGCCGAGACGACCTACGGCAGTGGCTCCGTGACGATCCTGGGCATCGATCCGACCGTCGGCTGGATCGGCGCGTCGAATGCTGTCCGGAGCCTGTGGCCGAACCTCATCCCGCCGCGTTCGGGCGGATCGGTCGCGATCGCCGATGACAGCCAGATCGTGACCGCGGTCAGCAACCTGCCGTCGCTCGCCCTTCCGCCGACGGGCGGCCTGCTGCTGCTCCTGATCGGCTACATCGGCCTGATCGGCCCGCTCAACTACCTGATCCTCCGCCGCATCGACCGGCGCGAGTGGGCGTGGGTGACGATGCCCGTCCTGATCGTGGGGTTCGCGCTCGGCGCCTACGCGTTCGGGTCCGCACTGCGCGGGAGCAGCATCATCGTCAACGAAGTCGGGATCGTCCGCGGCGCACCCGACGCGACGGAGGGTATCGCCCAGGTCTATCTCGGCGTCTTCTCGCCGGCCCGCGGCACCTACCAGGTGGCCGTCCCGGGCGGTGCGCTCCTGTCGTCGCCGATCTCCGGCGACGTGTTCGGCGGAACCGGAGCCAACCTCGACATCCTGCAAGGCGAGCCGCCGGGCGCCTCCCATGTGCGCGACCTGGCGGTGGGCTTCGGCTCGCTCCGAACGATCCGGGCCGAATCGGCGGCGACCGTCCCGAAGATCCACGCCGACCTTCGACTCGTCAATGGCGTCCTGACCGGGTCGGTTCGGAATGACTCGAACGTGACGCTGGAGAAGCCGGCCGTGGTCCTCGGCGGCAACGTCGCGGTCCTCCACGACCTCGCGCCGAGCGCCGAGGAGAAGGTCACCCTCAGGATCCTGCCGACCCAGTTCGGCCAGTCGCTGTCCGATCGGATCTTCGGCCAGCTGTTCTTCGGCGATTCGACCGGCACCAGTGACGCGATTCGCCGCGACCAGACGCGGCATCAGATCATCGACCAGCTCACCTACGACCCGACGTTCGGGAATCTCGGCACGCTCGACAACGAGGGCCCGGTGGTCCTTGCCTGGGGACGGACGCCGGTCCTCGACGTGGCCGTCGAGGGTCAGAGCGCCAACCGCGTCGCAAACATCCTGTTCTACGTCCCCGCCCCGATGGGGATCAGCGGCAAGGTGAGCTTCACCGGCGAGCTGATCCGGAGCACGATGACGGCCACGGACGCCGCCCTCTTCAGCAAGGACCCCACGGCGATGCAGTTCGGCCAGGGCAGCGTCACGATGGCCTACCGGCCGATCACCTTCGACGGCAGCTTCACGGTCGAGCGGGTCCGCCTCGCAACCGGGTTCGGACCCGATCAGGTGATCGGCGGGAACGGGATCGAGGTCGGGCCGATCCCCGATATCTGTCTCGATCCCAAGGTGAAGCGTCCGCCGGCCTGCCCGAAGCCGCTGCCGCCCGACCAGTTCGACGGGATCCCCGAGATCGAGGTCTTCGACCGGGCGGGGGCAGGCTCGTGGCACCGGCTGCCGCACATCAGCATGGGTCAGACGTACGATCTCCTGAACCCGGGGCGCTACGCCGACCCCGAAACCGGTGCGGTCCTGATCCGGTTCGTGAACGAGCGCCTGGATCCGGTGAACATCTATCTCAATGTCTCGATCGAGGGAACCGTCAAGTGACCGACGTCGTCGTCACCCGCGGGCTCGTCAAGCGCTATCCCGGGACGCTCGCCGTGGCCGGCCTGGATCTCGACGTCGGCGCGGGCGAGATCTTCGGCCTCGTCGGGCCGAACGGCGCCGGCAAAACGACGATCCTGCGGATCCTGGCGACACTCCTGTCGGCGACCTCCGGCCATGCCGAGGTGGCCGGGATCGACGTCCGGCGGAACCCGGACGCCGCCCGCCGCGTCCTCGGTTTCATGCCCGACGTCTTCGGTGTCTACGACGACATGAAGGTCTGGGAGTATCTCGACTTCTTCGC
>DASUPH010000455.1:0-4797 GCA_036276275.1 Candidatus Limnocylindrales bacterium | reverse complement strand
GAAGGACGGCGCGGCCTTCACGCCCGACAACGATCTCGGGCCCTGCTGCGGCTAGCCCGCGCCGCGCGTCCGGTTCGAGACGAAGTCGACGAGGACGTACTCGCCGAGGCGCTCTGGCGTCGCGTAGAACGCCCGGCCCCGGTTCATGCGGGTGACAAGCGCCACGAACTCGGCGAGCGCCCGCGACCGCTCGAGCATGAACGTGTTGATCGTGATCCCGTCCTTCGTGCAGCGCTGGACCTCGCGGAGGGTCTCCTGGATCGTCCGGCGCGTCGGCGGGTAGCTGAACTCGACCTGGCCGTTCTCGAAGTGGGCGGTCGGCTCTCCGTCGGTGATCACGACGATCTGGCGGTCGGCGCCGTGCTGTCGGGCGAGGATCCGGCGGGCCAGCATCAGGCCGTGCTGGAGGTTCGTGCCGTACTCGTAGCCGTGCCAGGTCAGCTCGGCAAGCGCCTCCGGCCGGAGCTCGCGGGCGTAGTAGGCGAAGCCGATCACGGTCAGGTCGTCGTGCGGGAACTGCGTCCGGATCAGCGTGTCGAGGGCGACGGCGACCTTCTTCGCCGCGACGAAGCAGCCACGAAGGAGCATCGAGCGGCTCATGTCGACGAGCAGGACGGTCGAGGTCCGGGTCAGCTGCTCGGTCCGGAACACCTCGAAATCCTCGGGTGAGAGACGAACGCCGGGCTCGCCGCGGGCGAGCCGTTCGGACGGCGCGTTCTCCGTCCGGCGCAACGCGTTGTCGATCGTGCCCCGGATGTCGAGATGGAAGGCGTCGCCGAACTCGTACGGCTTCGTCGTCTCCTCGCGCTCCCCTCCCCGCCCGGCCCGGTCGATGCGATGACCGCCGAACGCGTCCCGTGACAGCCGGCTGAACAGGTCGTCGAGGACCTTCTGGCCGATGCGCCGGCTGCCCCGCGGCGTCAGCTCGAGGCGATCGCCGCGCCGGGTCAGGTAGCCGGCCCGCTCGAGCTGGCGGGCGAGCTCGTCGAGCGCCTCGAGGTCGCGGGCCGACTCCGGTCCGAGCAGCTCCGTCGTCGCCTCGCGGTCGAGACCGGCCAGGTCGGCGGGCTCCTCGATGGCTGCCAGCTGATCCTCGAGCGCGTCGAGCGCCTGGAGCTGGCCGATCCGATCGAGCGCCGGCTCCAGACCGAGTGGCTCCTCGCCGCTGAAGTCGTAGCCCTCGCCGAGGCCGTCGGGCATCAGCTGGTCCATGTTCGAGGCCAGCCGGGCGAGGTCCCAGCGAAGGCGATCGTCGCGGAGGAGGGCGTCCATCATCGATTGCAGCTCGGCCCGCTGCTGGGGCGTCATCGAGCGGAGGAGGGACTGCATCGCGGCCATCCGCGCGGTCAGCTGCTCGACGATGTCGTCGAGGGTCCGGGCGCCGGGGAAGAACCGGCCGTGCTTCGCGAGGAAGTCGTCGACCTCGTCCTGGCTCGGCTCGCGGCCCTCCAGCCGCTCCTCGAGCAGGCCGTTGAGGTCGCGGACCATGTCGCGGTTCGCGGCGAGCTCTTCGGGAGTCGTGCCCTGGATCGCCTCCGACAGGCCCTCGACGAAGCGATCGAGCGTCTGCTTGCGAAGGCGCTCGGTGAGCTCGTTGAACCGGTCGCGGGCGGCCGGCTCCATGAAGTCGTACTCCTCCAGCCGACGGATCCGGCCGCCGACGTCGCGCGGTAGCGCATCCAGCTGGTCGATCCGGCGGGCCGCGGCGTCGCGGAGCATCGCCCGGAGGGCCTCGTCGGAGGCCGACGGATCGGGCGGGCTCGCGGCGGCTTCGTCGAGACGGCGCTCGATGCCGGCTCGTTCCTCGGCGACGATGTCGTCGAGCTCCTGGCGGACGTCGGCGAGGACGTCGCGGAGCTGGTAGCGCTCCTGGAGCTCTTCGCGCCGGCGGCGGAGTCGCTCGCGCAGGTCATTCAGCCCGGCGAGGTCGGGGCGGGACGGATCGCTCGTGCGCCAGCCGCGCTCCATGAGCCGCCGGAGCGCCTCGCCGAGGTCGCCTTCCGCCATGACGTCGTCGGCGAGCGCATTGAGGATCTCGTCCGCGTCGAGCGCGGGGATGGTCTGGGTGCCGTCCCAGCGCGCGTAGCGGGCCGCCCGGGCGAGGAGCGGATCGCGGGCGGCTGCGATCGCCGCGGCAGCATCGAGGTCGCTCGGGTCCGGGGAGTAGGAGCTCACCGAGCCGGGCTCCGGAGGGTCGCGGCCCCCGTGGTCATCGCCGGTAGACCGTGCCGGTTCCGGATCGATCCTTGTTGATCCGCCGCGACAGGTGGAGCCCCTCGAGGAGGAACTCGACCGCCGAGGCGACGACCGCCGGCTCCTCCGCCCCGTCGGTCGCATCGAACGTGCCGAGCCGGCGGACGGCCTCGTGGAGACCCGGGATCTCGGCCATCCAGCGGACGTACTCGCGCGACGGCACCCGCTCGCCGGTCTCGACGACGAGCCCGTCCTCGAACGACACGACGACGTCGTCGAGGTCATCGAGATCGACGAGCCGGCCGAAGGTCGTGAAGAGCGCCTTCGTGATCAGCCGCTCGACGATCCGCTCCTCGGGCGCATCGTCACCGACGGACTCGAGCTCGATCTTGCCGACGGTGCTCGCGACGACCGCGCCCAGGTCGGAGACGCGCGGCGCGGCCACGGACTCACCGAGACGGATCGCGCGGCGGAGGGCCGCGGCCTCGAGGACCTCGGTGTTGGCGACGGTGACCCGGACACTGACCCCGGACCGCTGGCTGATCTCCGGCGATCGACGGGCGAGGTGGGTCAGCTCGGCGAGCAGCTGCTCGATGAACGCGGGCACCGCGATCGCGGGCTCGTCGTCGGCGCCGACGAACCGCTGCTTCTCCTGGTGGACGATCTCCAGCTCGTGGTCGAGCGTCCGCGGGTAGTGGGTCCGGACCTGCGACCCGAGGCGATCCTTGAGCGGGGTGATGATCCGGCCGCGGCTCGTGTAGTCCTCCGGGTTGGCGCTCGCGACGACGAACAGGTCGAGCGGCAGGCGGACGGTGAAGCCGCGGATCTGGACGTCGCGCTCCTCGAGGATGTTCAGCAGTCCGACCTGGATCCGCTCGGCCAGGTCGGGCAGCTCATTGATCGCGAAAATCCCCCGATTCGAGCGTGGGATCAGGCCGTAGTGGAGCGTCAACTCGTCGCTGAGATAGCGCCCCTCGGCGACCCGGATCGGGTCGACCTCGCCGATGAGGTCGGCGATCGTGATGTCCGGCGTCGCGAGCTTCTCGGCGTAGCGCCGGTCGCGGGGCAGCCAATCGATCGGGGTGGCGTCGCCGTGCTCCTCGACGATCGCCTTGCCGCTCGGGCTGATCGGGGCCGCCGGATCGTCGTTGAGCTCGCCGCCGCGGACGACCGGAAGGTGGTCGTCGAGCAGCCCGACGAGGAGCCGCGCCAGCCGCGTCTTCGCCTGGCCCCTCTCGCCGAGGAGGACGAGGTCCTGACCGGCGACGATCGCGTTCTCGAGCGCCGGCAGCACCGTCTCGTCGTAGCCGATGATCCCGCTGACGATCGGCCGACCTTCAGCCAGCCTCGCCAGGAGGTTGGAGCGGAGCTCTTCCTTGACGGTCCGGCTGACCCAGCCAGAGGCGCGCAGCTCCCCGAGCGTCGCGGGCAGGCCGGTCGGTTGGACGGGGTGACGGGTCACGGGCGGCGAGCGTACGACCGGCCCCGCGGGTCGTCAAACCCATCGTTGCCAGTCCGCGCCGCTTCTCGCAATGGGTCAGTGCACGCGTCGGTGATCGTGGACCCCGGCGGAGGCTCGGAACGAATGGATGGCCTGTCGGACGTCGTCCGCGTCCGTGGTTCCGGCCGCGACCAGCGCCCGCAGCAGGTCGGCCCGCTCCGCCTGGTCGAGCTCCAGGTCGCCTGGTTTCCGGCCGAGCCGGATCGCGAGCTCCGGCATCACGCCCCACTCGAAGTGCTCCAGCTTGTCGGTCGCCTCGTCGCGAGCCGCGATGACGGCCGGCGGCAGACGTTGGACGTGGCCGTGCTCGTCGCGACCGACCGGCCGCGCATAGTGGGCCGCCACGACGCGCCGGACCACCGTGCCGTCGGCCTCGCGCCAGGCGCGAGCGATCAGGACCAGGCCGAGATACGACAGCTCGTCGTCGGTCAGCCCGACCGGCTGCGCCCGGAGCTGGTCGTGAACGTCCTCCAGGCGGTCGGCGTGGATCGTCGCGGCGATCCCGTAGCCGAGCGAGGCTGCCCGGACGAAGGTCCGCGCAGCGGCGCCCCACGTGTAGATCGGCAGATGCTCGGACAGCTCGGCCGCGACCAGACAGGACGTCGGCGGGGCGACGGGTGGCGAGCTCGCGATCGTCGGGCCGGCCGGCGGCCAGCCGAGTGCCGCCGCCTCCGGCAGCCAGGTGAAGTCCTCGGAGCGACCGGCGAGGTCGATCCGGTGGACCGACGCCGGCAGGAAGTCGAGCAGCGCCTCGAGCAGGGTCGTCTTGCCGACGCCGCGGGCCTGGGCGCCGACGACGACGGGCAAGCGGGCCTCGATCAGAATCCACGCCAGCGCCGCCAGCTCCGCGTCGAGGATGCCATCCGCGATCAGGCCCACGATCGAGCGGCGCGGCGCGGTCGGCGCGGAGGGGACGCGATCGCGCGGGTCGGACATGGCCGGGATCATGACAGGCACGGACCGATCGCCCGCTAGGATTCGCTCGTGGCCACCACCGACGGCGACGCCGCCGAGCCCGAGATCCTGCCGCTCACGCCGGACCGCTGGGATGACGTGGCGGCGCTCTTCGGCGAGGGCGGCGACCCGAAGTCCTGTTCGTGCAT
>DASUPH010000454.1:0-4745 GCA_036276275.1 Candidatus Limnocylindrales bacterium | reverse complement strand
GCCAGACCGGCGCGATCTCGCGCGCGATCCGGATCATCTCGGCCCGAACGGCGTCGAACGCCTGCTCGGCTCGCTCCCGGATCCGATCCGGCGTCATCGCCGGGTCCTGCATCGTATGGCTCATCTTCGCGGCGAAGAGCTCCGGCCCGAGACGGCCTTCGCCGGTGGCCACCGGCAGGAGGTCGTCGCGGAGATGCCGCTCGCATCGATCGAGGGCCTCGGCCGCGACGGCGCGCGCCGCCCGGAGTCGTGGCAGGACCGCCGCGACCGCCGGATCGTCGCCTGCAACCGCGTCACCGGCGGCAATCGCCTCGTCCAGGATCCCGATCATTCCCGGCCACTGCTCGAGGGCCGTCGCGGTGTGGAACCGGTCGACCGGCCGGCCGCCGTGCCCGACCAGCGCCTCGGCGGCTCCGTCGAGGACCGCCGGCAGGCGCTCCGCCCGTGACGCCAGCGATGCGAGCCGATCCGCCAGCGGCGCGAACTCGCGAGCCACGAGCGAGAAAAATCCCTGACCGATGAGGTAGACCCAGGCCATCGGGCTCCAGGCCTCTTCGAACAGCTCCGTCTCGCCGAAGAGCTGAGCCGCCAGGACGCCGAGCAGCAGGTCACGGTCGACCCGCTCGTCCACGTCCAGGACCTCGTCGCCGAAGGTCTCGAGGGTCGCCCGCCAGCGCTCGAGGAACGCCACTCGATCGTCGCGACCGGCGGCCGAGACGTCCGGCCAGAGGCCGTCGTACGCATGCTGTCCGGCACCGGTCGCGTCGACGGGCTGGCGGGCAAAGTACTCGTCGAAGAATTCGTCGACACGCGCGGCGAACTCGGTCACGGGCTGCTCCGATCGGGATGGGCGGGGGTGGTCGAGTCTATCGCGGAGCGTCTACCATCGGCCGGTGACCGTCCCGTCCCGTTCGGCCTTCCGCGACCGATGACCGTCGCTGCCCGCCGTCTCGAGCCGGTCACGCTCGAGGGCCGGCTCGTTCGACTCGAGCCCCTCTCGCTGGACCACGTTCCCGGGCTGGCCGAGGTCGCGTTGGATCCCGCGATCTGGCGGTGGACGATCGCCCGCCCGACGACCGCCGCCGAGCTCCGATCGTGGGCGGAGACCGCGCTCGCCGGCCGGGACTCCGGCGCGGACTTCCCGTTCGCGACCATCGACCGGGCGAGCGGCCGTCCGATCGGCAGCAGCCGCTACATGAACATCGTCCTCGAGCACCGCCGGGTCGAGATCGGCTGGACCTGGCTGGCGCCGCCCTGGCAGCGGACCGGCGCCAACCGGGAGGCCAAGCTGCTGATGCTGGGGCACGCGTTCGATACGCTCGGCTGCCGCCGGGTGGAGTTCAAGACCGACTCGCTCAACGAGCCGTCGCGGACCGCGCTCCTCGGGATCGGTGCCCGGTTCGAGGGGATCTTCCGCAACCACATGGTCATGCCCGACGGGCGGATGCGCCATTCCGCCTGGTACAGCGTGATCGACGAGGAATGGCCGGCCGTCCGAGCCGGACTCGAGAAGTCCCTCGCACGCTGAACCGTATCTGCGATCATCGGTCGGCCGGGTGCCGGCCTCGTCATCGATCGGAGGGAATCCCATGGTCGAGCTCATCATTCGCGTCCTGGTCAACGCCTTGGCGCTCTTCGTCGCGGTCAAGGTGCTGCCGAGCAACCTGCTCTCGTTCACCTGGGGCAACGACTGGTGGAAGCTCATCGCCGTCGCCCTGATCTTCGCCCTCGTCAACAGCTACATCAAGCCGATCGTCAAGGCCCTCTCGATGCCGATCGGGCTCCTGACGATGGGCCTCGTCGCGTTCGTGATCAACGCGGCCATGCTCCTCCTCGTCGCCTTCGCTTCGAACAGCCTGAAGCTCGGCTTCAAGGTCGGCGACTTCCCGCCGTCGTTCACCTCCGACACGATCATCGGCGCGCTCGTTGCCGCGCTGATCATCAGCGTCGTCTCGACGATCGCCAGCATCGCCCTCACGCCGCGCAAGCTCATCTAGGCGGGTGACCGCGAGGCGGATCCGGCAGCGCGGCGCTGACGGCCCCGGGGCCGGAGGCCCGCCGGAGCAGGATCGGCTGCCGCTCATTCACGCCGCTCTCCGCACGGCCGCCGCACGCCACGGAACGCCGCTCTACCTGACGGACGAGACCGCAATCGCGGTGGCCGCGGACGAGCTCCGGGCCGCGTTCCCCGATCCCTGGATCCGCCAGTACTCCGTCAAGGCGAACGACGTGCCGGCAGTGATCGCCGCCGTCACCGCGGAGGGCCGTGGCCTCGGCGCGAACGTCGTCTCCCGCGGCGAGTGGGCGGCGGCGCGGGCGGCCGGCGTCCCGAACGCACGCCTGACGCTCGAGGGGATCGGCAAGACAGACGCGGACCTGCGGGCGGCGGTCCGCTCCGCGGCCGACGGCGACCCGATCCGGTGGCTGGCGATCGAGTCGGCCGACGAGGCCGCGGTGCTCGACCGCATCGCGGCCCGGGCCAGGCTCGGTCCAGGTGCGCCGGGCGGACGGGGTCGGCGTGCGGCGCCGTCGCTCGACATCCTCTTCCGGTTGAACCCGGACGTGACTCCCGAGACGCACGCCTCCCTGGCCGTGGGGGCCGGCGGCTCGAAGTTCGGGATGACCGAGACGGAGCTGTCGGCGGCCGTCGAGAAGGTCGTCCGGTCCGGCGGAGGCCTCCGTGCCCGGGGCATCCATCTCCACGTCGGCTCGCAGCTCGGCGCGGTCGACGCATGGCGGGACGCCGTCCGCCGCGGGCTCGCGCTCCTCGCCCTGCTCCGGGGCAGCCTGGAGGACTTCGACACCCTCGACGTCGGCGGCGGGTTCCCGGTCGCCCCCCGCGGGGAGGCCGGACCGCGACCGGAGCGCTTCGCCCGTGAGCTGCCCGCACTGCTCGACACGATCCCGCCGGATCGGCGGCCGGGGCGCCTTGCGATCGAGCCGGGGCGGTTCCTCGTCGCGCGCGCCGGGTGGCTGGTGGGCCGCGTTCTCCACGTCCGCGACCGCGACGGACGACAGGTCGTCCTCGACACCGGGATGACCGAGCTGATCCGGCCGGCGCTCTACGGCGGCCGCCACGCGATCATCGCCCTGACCTCGCTCGGCCGACCGGTCGCCACCTGGCCGACCGGCGGCGACGAGACAGTCGACGTCCATGGCCCGATCTGCGAGTCGACCGACGCCCTCGGGGTGCACCGTCTGCCGGCGCTCCGTCGTGGCGACCTCGTCGCGATCCGCGATGCCGGCGCCTACGCCGCCTCCTTGTCGTCGGGCTACAACGGACGTCCCCGCCCACCGCAGGTCCTGCTCCGGCCCGACGGTTCGATCGTCCTCGCTCGACGCCGCGGGTCGCTCCGTTAGGCTCTGGCGATGACGACCGATCGACCCGCTCTCGGAAAGCCGATCCGGCCGGCCCATCGCGGGCCGAGGCTCCTCGTGGCGTGCGCTGCGATTGCTGCGCTCGCCCTCGCCGCCGGCTCCACCCGGGAGGCGGCGGCGGCCGGCCCCGGTGACATCCCGATCCGGATCCCCGATCAATTCGTGTACGACCTCGCCGGCGTCTTCGACGAGTCGAGCGAGGCGACGGCAGAGAGCCTTGCCGCGAAGATCGGCGAACTCGCGACGGCCGAGATCGTCGTCGTCTCGGAGACGGTGGCTGAAGGCCAGACGGCGGATGCGGCGCTCGCCAGGGCCACCGAGGTGCGTTCGGCGATGGCGGTCGGATCGGGCGACGCCGGCGGCGGCCTCCTCATCTACTTCGGGATCGATCCATCGGGCTGCGACGGCCAGGTCCGACTGGCGGCGGACGAAACCTTTCGTACGAATCTCCTGTCCGACGCCGCGGCCCAGGCGATCGTCGACGACGACATCCGGCCGCTCCTGGCGAGCTGCGACCCCGACAGTGCGCTCCTGGTGGCGCTCGGCCGGATCGCCACGATCGCGTTCGGGCTCGACACCACCGGCGGTCCGCCGCCGCTCGACAGCGGTCCGGCGGCGCCGCCGCCCGGCCCGCCGTTCCCGGACCCCGCCCCGGACGTCGCGGTCTACGACACGGCCAGCATCTTCCGGCCCGAGACGATCGCCGCCGCCGAGCGGACGATCGACGGGATCGAGACGCGGACCGGCGCCGAGGTCGTCGTGTACAGCCAGCTCGTCGACGACGGCCGCTCGACCGAGGACGCCGACGCCGACGCGCGCGCCCTGATGGACGAGTGGGGCATCGGCCGGAAGGGTTTCGACGACGGGCTCGTGATCCTGTTCGACATGTACCCGGGGCGCTTGCACGGCCAGGTGATCCTGTACGGCGGGCCGGGCTTCCGGGCGACGTTCCTCGACAACAACGCCAAGCAGCACATCTTCGACGACGACGTGCTGCCGCGGCTGCGGAGCGGCGACCTCGACGGCGCGCTTCTCATCGCCCTCGAGCGGGTCGATGCGGCGACGACGCCGGAGCACGCCGCGACGCTCGAGCGGGCCCGCCAGCTCGACGCGGTCGTCGGGCTCGTGGGCGCGCCGCTCGCCCTCTTCGGCCTCGTCGGCAGTGCGGTCCTCGCGTGGCGGAGGTACGGCCGCGATCCCGTCTATCTCGACGACCCGTCGATCCACATGGCCGGCCCGCCCGAGAGCCTCACGCCCGCGAGCGCCGTGTTCGTCCTCGCCGGTGGCTCGTCCCGGCGAGCGCTGACGACGGCCCTCCTCGACGTCGCCAGCCGCGGCCAGATCGCGTTCCGCGAGGAGGCCGGCCT
>DASUPH010000453.1:0-3168 GCA_036276275.1 Candidatus Limnocylindrales bacterium | reverse complement strand
TATGGGCGATGATTCCGATGTTCCGCGTGCGTGCCAGCGGAACCTGTCGTGCCACGGTCTTCCTATGCTCCCGTTTCTACCACTTGAAATGGCTGAAGGCGCGGTTCGCCTCCGCCATCTTGTGCGTGTCTTCGCGGCGCTTGACGGCAGCGCCGAGGCCGTTCATCGCGTCGACCAGCTCCTGGGCGAGCTTGTCGCTCATGCTCTTGCCGTTCCGCTTGCGGGCGGCCTGGACGAGCCAGCGGACGCCGAGCGACAGGCGGCGATCGCCGCGGATCTCGACCGGGACCTGGTAGGTCGCGCCACCGACCCGGCGGGGCTTGACCTCGATGATCGGAGTCGCGTTGCGGAGGGCGGCCTCGAGGACCTCGAGACCCGGCCGATGAGCCGTGGCCTCGGCCCGGGCGAGGGCCTGGCGGAGAATCCGGTCGGACAGGTTGCGCTTGCCGTTGGCCATGAGCTTGGCCGTGAACCGGGCGGTCGTCCGGTTGGCGGGCTCCGTGTGGTATTTGGTCATCCGCGGGATCGACTGGCGGCGAGGCATTACTTCCTGCCTCCGGCGCCGCCCGGGGCCTTGGCCCCGTACTTGCTCCGACCCTGCTTGCGATCCCGGACGCCGGCGGCATCGAGAGTGCCCCGGATGATGTGGTACTTGACCGACGGCAGGTCCTTGACCCGGCCGCCACGGACCAGGACCACCGAGTGCTCCTGGAGGTTGTGGCCGATGCCCGGGATGTAGGCCGTGACCTCCATGCCGTTGGTCAGCCGGACGCGGGCGATCTTGCGGAGTGCGGAGTTCGGCTTCTTGGGCGTCATCGTCCGGACCTGGAGGCAGACACCGCGCTTCTGGGGGGCGCCGGGGATCGGCACCGAGCGCTGCCGCAGGCTGTTCCAGTTCTTGCGCATGGCCGGCGCCTTGATCTTCGAGATCTTGCGCGTGCGGCCGTGACGCACGAGCTGACTGATCGTCGGCACGAAGACGCTGCTCCTCTCACTCCGAGTGGCTGGTGGGTGGGGGTCGGCCGGCTGGTCGCCGGTGGCGCGAGCGGTCAGGCTCGCAAGACCCTACCTGGGGTGGTGCTCTCGACGGGTGGCCGGCGCGCACGCCGACCGCGGACCCCTTCCGAGGCCACGAACGGGGAGTGTATCAGCGGCCCGAAAACGGTGTCAAACGTTCGCGGGCCGCCATTGGACGCTCGATTCCGGTGGGCCCGGGGCGGGCCCACCGCTCAGGCTTCGGCGCCCTGGCCCTCGGGCTCGGCGGCCGTCTCGGCCGTCTCGTCGGCCTCCTCGGCGGCCGTCGCCTCGGCGGCATCGCCCGCCTCCTCGTCGCCGAGGAAGGGGTTGTACTCGCCATCCTCGCCGGCACCTGCGATCGTTGCCGCGAGGGCCAGTCCGGCGGCCTCGTCGGCCGGTCGACTGCCGTCCTCGAGGAACGGGTTGTACTCCGAGCCGCCGTCCTCGAGGACTTCGCCGGCGAGCGCCTCGAGAGCAGCCCGCCGATCGCGCTCCTTGCGGGCCGCGACATTGGCCGGCGCGCCGGTCCCGGCCGGGATCAGCTTGCCGATGATCACGTTCTCCTTGAGCCCGATCAGGTGATCCTTGGCGCCGTTGATGGCGGCCTCGGTCAGCACCCGGGTCGTCTCCTGGAAGGACGCCGCGGCGAGGAACGACGACGTGTTGAGCGACGCCTTCGTGACCCCGAGCAGGACGGTCTGGGCCGTTGCCGGCTCGCCGCCCTCGGACAGGACCTTGTTGTTCTCCTCCTCGAAGTCGAGGCGGTCGATCAGCTCGGTCGGCAGCAGGTCGACGTCGCCCGGCTGGTCGATCCGGACCTTCCGGAGCATCTGCCGGACGATGATCTCGATGTGCTTGTCGTTGATCGTGACGCCCTGGCTCCGGTAGACCTTCTGGACTTCCTTCACCAGGTAGCGCTGGACGGCGTCCTTGCCACGCGTCTCGAGGTACTCCTGCGGGTTGATCGGACCGTCGGTGATCCCGTCGCCGGCCCGGATCTCCTGGCCGTTCTCGACCAGCAGCTTGGCGTTGTGGGGGATGGTGTACTCGCGCTCGACGACGTCCTCGGCCCGGACCGCAAGACCGTCGCTGCCCTTGACGAGGAAGCCCTTGACCGGCGACATGACGTCCGTGGGGCCGGCCCCGTCCTTCTTGTCCTTCAGGCGGGCGACGACCTGGTTGGCCTCGACCGAGTCGCCGGCCGCGGCCAGCAGCTCGGCGCCCTTCGGCAGGGCAAGCGAGGTGTCGTAGACCTCCGTGCTCGTCACCTTGACCTTCGTCCCGGTGTCGCTGCGGATGATCTCGACGATCCCGTCGATGTGGCTGATCTCGGCCTTGCCCTTGGGGACCCGGGCCTCGAACAGCTCCTCGACGCGCGGCAGTCCGGCCGTGATGTCGAGGCCGGCCACACCGCCGGTGTGGAACGTCCGCATCGTCAGCTGGGTGCCCGGCTCGCCGATCGACTGGGCGGCGATGATCCCGACGGCCTCGCCCGAGGCGACCATCTCGCCGGTGGCGAGGTTGCGGCCGTAGCACGCCCGGCAGACGCCGTAGCGGGCCTCGCAGGTGAGCGGCGAGCGGACGAGGACCTCGGCGATCCCGGCCGTCTCGATGCGGACGGCGAGCTCCTCGGTGATCTCGACGTTGCGCTCGAGCAGGATCGGCTGCTCCTCGCCCTTCTTGACCTTGACCGACGCGTCGCGCAGCGGCGCGGCGGCCAGCCGGCCGACGAGCCGGCGGCGGAACTCCTTCTCGTCGCTGGAGTCCTCGCGGGTGATCCAGCTGCCCTCCTCGGTGCCGCAGTCGTCATCGCGGGTGATGACGTCCTGGGCGACGTCGACGAGGCGACGGGTCAGATAACCCGAGTCGGCCGTCCGGAGGGCGGTGTCCGCGAGGCCCTTGCGGGCGCCGTGGGTCGAGATGAAGTACTCGAGGACCGTCATCCCCTCCCGGAAGTTGCTCCGGACGGGAACGTCGATGATCCGGCCCGACGGGTCGGCCATCAGGCCACGCATCGCGCCGAGCTGGCCGATGTTGCCCTTGTTTCCGCGGGCTCCCGAGGCCGTCATCATCGTGACCGGGCCGTCGATCTTGAGGCCCTTCATCATCTCGTCGGACATCGCGTTCGTCGTCTTCTGCCAGACGTCGACG
>DASUPH010000452.1:0-3351 GCA_036276275.1 Candidatus Limnocylindrales bacterium | reverse complement strand
GCCGTCGACGCCTTCGACGATGCAATACACCCAAGCCGAATCCGGTCTGACATCACGAATCCGCTCCCACGCGACGGACGACGATCGGCCCCTGATGATCCACGACAACGCGTCCCGGCCGAACGTGACTGTCGTGACCGGGTGATAGAGGCGCCGGAACACGCCTGTGGGCGACGTGTACAGCGGCGCGCCGAAGATGAAGAGCGGCGCGAGCCAGACCACGGTGCCGAGCATGCTGATGTGCCAACGCGCGTTGTCGACGGTCCACGAGCCCGAGATCAGCCAGTAGACGACGAACCCCCCGAAGGTATATGCGATCGCCGCCGCGAGCAGGACCCCGTACAGCCCCTTCGGTTGCGGGAATCGCTCCCGGTAGGTCCGCCCCTCCCGGATCGCGGCCTCTGCCTCGGCAGCGATCGCGTCGAGGGGCTGCGCGTCCGTTGGCAGACTCAGGTCGGGCGCTAGCCCTTCGGCTCGACGACGATCGTGACCTCGGGCGCCAGGCCGGCCGAGACCTTGATCGCGACCTTGTACGTGCCGAGCGACTTCAGCGGCTCCTCGAGGTCGATCTTGTGGCGGTCGACCTCGATCCCGCGACGGGCGAGGGCATCGGCGATGTCCTTGGCGGTGATCGATCCGAAGAGCTTGCCGCCCTCCCCGACCTTGACGCCCATCGTCAGGGTCGTGGACGCGATCCGGGTCCCCGCGATCTCGGCGTCGGCCCGCTCCCGCTCGCGCTTGTCCTCCCGGCTGGCGATGTCGTGCTGCCAGGCGCGGTAGGCGCCGCCGGCGGCCGGAACGGCGACGCCGTTGGGGATCAGGAAGTTCGTGGCGAAGCCGTCGGCCACGGTCTTCATCTCGCCGCTCTTGCCGAGCTTGTCGACGTCCTTGGTCAGGATGACCTTCACGCGATCGGTTCCTCCCTGTTGATCCATTCGCGGACCCGCGGGCCGATGCCCGAATGCTGCAGCGCCGCGCCGGCCTGCCCGAGCAGCTCCGGGATCCGCCGGATCGTCTTGCGAACCGGACCGGGCGTCAACCGCCGGATCCGGGCGATGTCCTCGTCGAAGGCGACCCGATCGATGTCGAGCTCGGCGAGCTTCTCGGCGAGGAGCTCCTCCGGGACGCCGTCGAGGAAGAGATCGATGGCGAGCACCACCACGACGAGGTCGTCGAGGCCGCCGAGCAGCGGGATCTCGTCGGGGATCAGGTCCCGTCCCACGAGCACGTACCCGGCGGCGCCCGCCAGGAATGCCTTGCGCGCGGCCGGCGTGCGCTCGTCCACGATCAGGGCCAGCATCAGGCGGGCGTAGAGGGGCGCCCGAGACGCGAGCGGCATGAACGCCATCAGGCCGAAGGCGCGACCGAGCGTGTTCGAGCGACGGTTCGAGCCTCGTCCGTTCTGTTGACCGCGCGCCATCCGACCCCTTTCCAGCCACCGGCCGCTGCCGCGCGCTCGCGCGTCCACGCCGGGGTCGGTGAGTCTACCAGCCCCGCAGCGATCGCCCGATCGGCTAGAAGAGCAGCGTCCAGCCCACGACGACCGAGTTCGGATCGACGGGCACGCTCAGTTCGATGACGACCGATCGAGAGATGCCGACGAGGATGCATCGATCGCTCGCGTCGACACGCTGGTCGAGCCAGAGCCGATCTCCATCTCGCACGAGCCTGAAGTGAACCGCGTGATCGCAGGCGCCGCCAAGCCAGCCGATCGCGAGGGCGTTCGGGCGCCCTGGCACGCCGGCCACGTGGTTGTCCTGGATGTCGATGGGCGCGGGCGACGCGATCCCGAGGACGAGGCCCGTCTCGTCGTCGAGTGAGACCGGCAATGCCGCGATGGTGGCGGTCGCCGGGATCGTCGCCTGCAGCCCGTGAGAAGGCATCAACGCGCATGCCGCAACGACGATCGCGATGACCAAGGGAGCGATCCGGCCAGCCATGCGTTCGATCCTACTCCGGCCCCGTCAGCGGTCCAAGACATCCGGCGTGTCTCAGCCTTGACATCGAACGTCCGTTCGGTATCATGCAGGGACAAGGAGGCGCCGGTGACCAAACACGATGCGGACCGCAAGGTCAGGATCCTCGACTTCATCGCAGCAACGCTGCGCTCCCGGGGTTTCCCGCCTTCGGTTCGTGAGATCGCCAAGGCCGTCGGACTGGCTTCGACGTCGGCGGTCCATCACCACCTCCAGATCCTCGAGCGCGATGGCTATCTCGAGCGTGGAGCGGCCCAGTCGCGGGCCATTCGCCTGACACCCTACGCTGCGATCCGGCTCGGCCTCGCCGCGGAGCTCGTCCCGCAGTCGGTCACGATGGAGGCGCACGTCCTGCCGGTCGTCGGCGAGATCGCGGCCGGCGGCCCGATCGAGGCGTACGCCGACGCCTCGGAGACGATCGGCATCCCGGACATGCTGGCGCCGTCCGGCGATGCCTACGTCCTCAAGGTCCGCGGCGACTCGATGATCGAGGCCCATATCGCCGACGGCGACTTCGTCCTGATCCGGCCCCAGAACACGGCCCGTAACGGGGACATCGTCGTTGCCCAGGTCGAGGAGAACGCGGTCACCCTCAAGCGCTTCTTCAAGGAGAAGGACCGCATCCGCCTCCAGCCGGCGAACCCGGCCTACCCGGCCCAGTTCTACGACGACGTGCGCATCCAGGGCAAGCTGATCGGGGTCATTCGGCGACTCGATTAGCGGCTACCACGCCAGGGCGGGACGGAAACAGAATCGTCCACAGGGTTTCCACACGGATCGTCGGGTCGGCGGTTGATCGTGGACGGAGTTCGGGGATAAGCGGGTAGGCGGGGGCGGGCCCGGCCGTGACACTGAAGGTGACACAGCCTGCCGTCACGATATCGAGAGCCCATGATCGATCGTCTGCCGCCCCAGAGCCTCGAGGCCGAGCAATCGGTCCTCGGCGCGATCCTCATCGACCGCGACGCGGTCGTCGAGGTGGCCGAGTTCCTCCGGCCCGCGGACTTCTATCGCCAGGCGAACGGGGCCATCTTCTCGGCCGTTCTCGAGCTGTTCGAGCGACGCGAGCCCATCGATATCGTCACCGTCGCGGAGACGCTGGAGCGGACCGAGCAGCTGGAGGGCATCGGGGGACGGGCCTATCTCTCGAGCCTCTCCAGCTCCACGCCCACGGCCGTCCACGCGGTCCAGTACGCCCGGATCGTCGAGCGCAAGGCGGTGCTGCGCAACCTGATCAGCGCCGCCGGCAAGATCGCCGGGATCGGCTACGAGGACCCGGCCGAGATCCAGGAGGCCATCGACCGGGCCGAGAGCGAGCTGTTCAACGTTAGCCAGCGCCGGATCTCGACCGGGTTCAGCCCGCTCAAGACGCTCC
>DASUPH010000451.1:0-11200 GCA_036276275.1 Candidatus Limnocylindrales bacterium | reverse complement strand
GAAGGTCATGGCCGCGCTCCGCCAGGCATCGATCAGACCGGTCAGGGCGAGGGCACCGACCCACGTCCCGCCGAGGGCGAGAAGGCCGATCACCAGGGCGGGTCCGCCGGTCAGCGTGTCGAGGACGCGCTCCCGGACCTGGCTCCACACGAAGGCGATCGCGCCGAGCAGCGCCGCGAGGTCGACGGCGAGGACCAGCAGCGTCGCGACGGCCGGCAGCGCCGTTGCGGCCGGCCTCCGGACGAGGTCGGCGACCGCGCCCCGCAGGCCGCCGAAAAGCGAAGCGCCGTCGAGGACGATCCGCCGGACGGCCACGCCGCCGACGATCTCGCCGAGCACCCAGACCACGAGGATCGCGCCGAGCGGGGCGGCCGCTCCGCCGATGATCCGGAGGAGGAGCGGTGTCGCGACCTCGAACGGGCTCGTGAGCTCGAGATAGGCCACGTTGGCGATCCGGACCGACCCGATCGCGAGCGCGAGCGCCGTCGGGACGTGGGCCAGGAGATGGGCGGCCATCACCCGGGTCGTGAGCAGGCCGCCCGGCCTCGCCGGCGGGCGGCTCTCGAGGCCCTCGTCGACCATCGCCTCCGGGGCGTCCCGGATCAGGGCGATCTCGGTCGCGGCGGCGGCCCAGCCACCGCCGATCAGCCACGCCGCGACGAGGCCGACGGCAAGCCCGACGAGGGCCAGCGTCCCGGCGTCGATCCGGCCGAGGACGAGGGGGACGACCAGTGGGGCGACGATGTTCGAGACGACGAGCGGCGACGGCAGGCTGACGATCGCGAGGACGAACAGCAGGACGCCGCCACGAACGAGGAAGCCGGCGAGCGCGAGCAGCCACCACGCGGGCCGCCCGAGTGCGGCCAGGAGGGCGGCCAGCGTCACGCCCCGGGTGGTCACGTCCCGGCCGGCGATGCCTCCACCTGCGAGATCGTCACGGCGCCGCGGATGCCGGTGGGCCGACGAGCTGCTCGAGCTGGGCGAGCGCCTGCCGGACGAGCTGGAGCTCGGCCGCATAGCGGGCGAGGTCCTCGTCACGCAGCGCCTGCTGGGCCAGCTCGAAGTGCTGATTGGCGTACTCGACGAGGGCCGCGACGTTCGCGGCCGGCGGCGTCGGGCCGGGGCCGGGCGACCCGGACGGCCCGGGCGTCGCGCTCGGGCGGGGCGTCGGCGCCGGCGTCGGGCTCGGACCGGGTCCGCCGCCCTGCGCGACGAGCAGCTGGTTCAGGGCCTGGCGGAGGGTGTCGCCCCAGACGACCTTGGTCGGCGAGGCCACGATGATCTTCTGGAACGCCGGGAACTTCGCGCTCGTCGCCTGGAGATAGACCGGTTGGAGGTAGACGAGCGAATCCCCGACCGGCACGACGATGAGGTTGCCGCGGATGATCTTGCTGCCCGACTGGCCCCACAGCGTGAACTGGGCGCTGATGATCGGGTCGGAATCGATCTGGGCCTCGATCTGGGCCGGCCCGAAGACCGAGGTATCGGGCGGGAAACGGTAGACCCTCGTCTCGCCGTAGTTCGGGGCGTCGTTGCGGGCTGCCAACCAGGCGATCATGTTCGGCCGGCCCTTCGGGATCATCGGCTGGAGCAGCAGGAACTCCGGATTGACCGCCTCGGGCAGCGACATGATCACGTAGTAGGCCTCGCCCGGCAGGCTCTGCTCGCTCGTCGCTCCGACGGCCGGCGTCCACAGGTCTTCCTGGGAATAGAACGTCTCCGGGTTCTGGACGTGGTAGCGGCCGTACGTCCGCGTCTGGACGTTGAACATCTCCTCGGGGACGCGGAGGTGCGGCCGGAGGTCCTCGGGAAACGCGCTCATCGGCTTGAAGAGCGTCGGGAACACGCCTTCCCAGGCCCGGATCAGAGGGTCCTGCGGCGCGTTGACGTAGAAGGTCATCGTCCCGTCGTAGGCGTCGGTCACGATCTTCACGCTGTTCCGGATGTAGTTGATGGGATCGCTGCCGAGACCCGTCGTCTGGCCGAATTCCGCTGCGGGATCGAACGCCTGGGCATGCGGGAAGCGGTCGGTGACCGTGTAGGCGTCCTGGATGTAGACGAGCCGACCCGCCCCGTCGATCACGATGTACGGGTCCTTGTCATAGCGCAGGAACGGGGCGACCAGCGGCAGCCGATCCGAGATCGAGCGATGGAACAGGAGCTGGCTCTGAGCGGTGACCTGGTTGCTGATCAGGAGGTCGAGGTCGCGGAAGCGGAGCGCGAACAGGAGCCGCGACAGCGTGGTGTCGAGGCGGATCCCGGTGCTGCCGGTCCACGTCGTCTTGACGACGTCTTCCGCGCCGCCGGTGGCCTGGCCGCGGGGGTAGTCGAACTCGGCCTGTTGGGCGCCGACGACGACGTAACTGCTGTCGCGCTCGCCGAAGTAGACCCGCGGCTCGGTGATCTTCGGTGCCCCGTCGATCGACACCGGCGGCAGGTTCTGGATCACCAGATGGGGCAGGCCCTGGCTGGCCACTTCGTTGACCGGGACCATCGCCACGCCGATCCCGTGGGTGTAGATGATCCGCTGGTTCACCCAGCCCGTGGCATTGGCGTTCTTCTCGAGCGCCAGCTCACGGACGGACAGCATCACCTGGCGGGTGGTGTCACCGAACGTGTAGCGATCGGTATCGACATCGGTGAAGTCGTAGTACTGGCGAACGGTCTGGATTTGGCCGAGGGTGTCACCGAGCGGGCGGTAATCCCAGAGACGGGCGTTGAGGAACGTCGCCTCGTGCTCATCGATGGCGGCCTCGGACAGGGGGGTCTGCCCGACGTAGTCATGGACGTCCCAGCCGTTGAGATCGAAGGCGAGGCGGGTCATCGCGATGTTGTTGGCGATGTAGGGCTGCTCCTGGGCGAGCTGGTTCGGGCCGACCGTCAGCCGCTGGACGATCTCCGGGTAGATCCGCCCGATCCCGATGGATGCGATGAACCAGACAGCGAGCGTGAGCCAGAGGGGCCACAGGACCCGGGCGAATGCCCCGCCGACGATGAAGGCCGCGGCGATCGCCGACAACCCCGTGAGAACGTTGTAGGCCAGGAACTGAGCGTCCGCATCGGTGAAGCTCACGCCGGTCGCGATGCCCCGGTTGCTGTACACCAGCTCGAACTTGTCGAGTTGGTAGCCGGCCGCGATCGTCATCAGGAACAGGCCGGCGAGGATCCCGAGATGGACGCGGACGCGGGTGTCGAAGACCGCGTTGCCGGCCACCGCGGCCAGGAGGTAGCGCCCGCCGACGACGGCCAGCGCCGCGACGAGGATGCCGATCACCTCGGCCTGCAGGAAGCGAAGGAACGGCAGGTCGAAGAGGTAGAAGGAGATGTCTCGGCCGAAGACGGGATCCGGGACGGGCGTACCGGACGGATCGAACGGAACGCGGTTCTGCCACAGGAGGATCGTGTCCCAGTGGGCGGCCGTCGATCCGGCCACGCCGAGGGCGATCAGGACCACGACGACGGCGATGGCCGTCCGCCCGAGGGGCACGAGATCCGGCAGCTCGACCGGGGTCACGTTCGCGGCGTCGCCACCGGGCCGCCGGCCCTGCCACTGGTCGAAGGGCCCGCCACTGCCGCGACGCTGCTCGGCGTTGGCGGCCGCCTCGTTCAGCCGGTCGATCCAGCTCCGCATCGTGCCGCCGCGTCCGCCATCGGCGCCTGATGCGGGAGCGAGCCGGCCGGCCAGCCACAGGTTGCCGAGGAGGATGACCGCGGCGATCAGCCCACCGGCGACGAACAGCGCGACCTGCGAGCCGAGTCGGGTCCAGAAGACGGCGTCGAAGCCGACGCTGCGATACCAGATCGCATCGGTCCACAGCTGGATCCCGACGACGAACATCAGGACGAGGAAGACGGCGAGGATGATCGCGACGGAGATCGTCAGGCTCCGGCGAAGGCTCCGTCCACCGTCGTTCGCGCCACCCCGCGCCGGGCGACCCGGCCGACCCGGGCCGCCGCCTCGCGGGCCGCCGCGGCTCGGGCCGGCCCTCCGACGCATCGGTCGGGGACGGGCTTCGGCGTCGTCAGTCGGATCGGCGTCCCGAGCGGGCTCGGTTTCGTCGTCGTCGGCCCGGGGCGCGTCGTCGGGGGCATCTTCGTCATCGCCGGCGTCGTCGTCGGGAGCGGGTCGTCCCTCGGCCGCGGCCTGGCGGCGGCGCAATTCCTTCATGAATTCGTCGAACAGGTTGGCCACCTCGGAGGCGAGTCTAGCCTAAGGTCGACCAAGACTCTCGACGGAGCGTCGGAAGGCGGCAAGCACCGTTTCGGCAAGCTCGTTCGGGCGCATCGCCGCGGCCCGCATCGGCTCCCACCGGAAGGCGGCCCGGACGGCCGCCGGGACGCGCCACGGCCGAGCCGGATCCTCGGCCGGTGCCACCGTCGCGATGCGGATGCAGAGCCGACCGGCGTCCTCGAGGATCAGACCGCTCAGTGCTCCGGCGAGCGACGGCCCGAGACGGGTCAGCGGCGGTTCCGGCCGAGGGCCGCCGGCCGGGGCAAGATCCACGAACGAGACGATCCCGTCCGGATCGGCCACCCAGATGATCGTCAGCCACCAACCATCGTCGGTCGTCGTCGGCCGGCTCATCCCGACGCTGAGCTGTCGGCCGCCGACGTCGAGCGCATGCGCACGCAGGAACGACGGACCGGGTGATGGGAGGCGGTCGGGCACCGCCGAACGATAGCGGCTGGATCCGCCGCGAGGCGCTCGAGCCCGTGGGTTCGCGCCATCCAGTCACCGGGGGACTCTTCGGCGACGTTCTGGTGGCGATTCGGGTCGCCGCGGGCTCCGTCACGGGCGATCCGTGCGTGGCCTTCCCCGAGTCATGGGCGTGTGGCCGCCCAAATCGGGCCCAACAGTCCGGGGATGACTCGCTGACAGGACACTGCGCGCCCGAAGCGGCCGTCCGCGCTCGCGTCAGGCGGGTGGAGTCTCGCCCTTGTCGGGGTCGGCGGCGGGGGGCTCGCCGTCGTCCGCGGCGGTCGCTTCGTCCGTGTCATTTTCGGCGCCCGGCAGGTCGAGGACGGCGCCCTCATCGAGGGCGGCGTCGGCCTGCATCGCCTCGACCTCGGCCTGGGCGTTCGCCACCTGGGCCTCGAGCTCGAGCCGAAGAATCTCGCGCCGAACTGCGGCGGGCGGCGGCGAGAGGGAGCCGGGGGGCGCCTCGGCGCCGGCCTTCTCATCGTCGTAATCGCCGCTGATCCACGACATGATGCGGCTGCGAGGCTTGGTCTTGGCCGCGCGCGCGTTGCGCAGGATCGCCTCGGCGTCGATCGCTGTCAGGCCGGGCACCTGCGTCTCGCCGTCGCCGAGCAGCGTCGCACCGCACGACGGGCAAACGGTCTCATGGTTCGACGGGAGCTCGGCGGAACACCACGTGCAGTGGGGAACGGGCACGGTTGCTCCGGCTGTTGCATCGTCCAGCATGTCGCCACTGTAACGCCTCGACTCCCGATCGGAATACCCCGTTGGTCAGGGGATTCGACGGACGGATGGCGAGGTCGCCTATTCCCATTCGATTGTGGCGGGCGGCTTCGAGCTGATGTCGTATACGACCCGGTTGACGCCCGGGACCTCGTTGACGATCCGGCTGCTGATCTTGCCGAGGACGTCGTAGGGGAGCTTCGCCCAGTCGGCGGTCATCCCGTCCTCGCTCGTCACCGCCCGGATCGCGACGACGTTGGCGTAGGTCCGGCCGTCACCCATCACCCCGACGCTCCGGACCGGGGTCAGGATCGCGAACGACTGCCAGAGCGCGCGATACAGGCCCGCCGCCTTGATCTCGTCGATGACGATCCAGTCGGCGTCGCGGAGCGTATCGAGCCGCTCGGCGGTGACCTCGCCGAGGATCCGGATCGCCAGCCCGGGGCCCGGGAACGGCTGGCGATGGACCATCGCCTCGGGCAGGCTGAGCTCGAGGCCCACCGCCCGGACTTCGTCCTTGAACAGGTACCGGAGCGGCTCGATGAGCTGGAAGCGGAGGTCGGCCGGCAGGCCGCCGACGTTGTGATGGGTCTTGATCTTCTGGGCGGCCTTCGTCTCGGACGTGGCGCTCTCGATCACGTCGGGGTAGAGGGTGCCCTGGGTCAGGAAGTCGATCCTGCCGAGCTTGCTCGCCTCCTCCTCGAACACCCGGATGAACTCGTCACCGATGATCTTCCGCTTCTCCTCGGGGTCCTCGATCCCGGCCAGCCGGTCGAGGAACCGGCGCCGGGCATCGACCATCACGAGGCGCATCCCCAGGTCGCGCTCGAAGGTGACCCGGAGGAGCTCGGACTCTTTCTTGCGCATCAGGCCGTGGTCGACGTAGATGCAGGTCAGCCGATCGCCGACCGCCCGATGGACGAGCGCGGCCGCGACCGCCGAGTCGACGCCGCCCGACAGGGCGCAGATCACGAGCCCCTCCGAGCCGGTCGCGGCGGCATGATCGTCGACGCGCTGGCGGATCCCGGCGACCGTCTGGTCGATGAAGTTGGCCGGCGTCCAGGTCGGGCTCGCGCCCGCCATCCCCAGGACGAAGTTGCGAAGCACGTCGCGTCCGGCCGGGGTGTGGACGACCTCGGGATGGAACTGGATCCCCCACAGGTTCCGTTGCGGCGCCGCCAGTCCGGCAAACGGAGACGAGCCGGTCTGCGCCGTGGACGTGAACCCTTCCGGCAGCCGCGTGATCGAGTCGCCGTGGCTCATCCAGACCGGCTGGTCGCGATCGAGGCCGGCGAAGAGCCCGTCGTGATCGGTGATCGTGACCGTCGCCGGGCCGTATTCGCGCTTGCCCGCGGCGAGCACGTCGCCGCCGAGCTCGCGGGCCATGAGTTGGGCGCCGTAGCAGATTCCGAGGACGGGGAACCGGCCCGACCAGATGCCCGAGTCCGGCTTCGGGGCTCCCTCGTCGTAGACCGACATCGGGCCGCCCGAGAGGATGATCGCCTTCGGCCGGCGGCGCTCGATCTCCGCCCACGGCGTGTCGTGCGGCAGGAGCTCCGAATAGACGTTGAGCTCGCGCACGCGGCGGGCGATCAGCTGGGCGAACTGGCTGCCGAAGTCGAGGACGATGACGGAGTCGGGCTCCCCGACCTCGGGGCGGTCGGCTGACGATCGAGTGTGGCCGGGAGCGTTGAGGGCGGTCTCGAGATACGCCTCGACCTCGGCGTCGTCCGGAGCGAGGACTCGATGACCGGCATTCGCCGCCTCGCCGTGGACGGTCTTGCCCCGCTGGCGCTCGGTCCTCTCCGACCTCGATGGATCCTGGTCCGCCTCGCTCAACCGCTCCTCCAACGCCTTCGGCCCGCCGGGCACCAGTCTACGGGAGGCGACCCGAGTGAGGCCACCGCCGGCGCGCCGGTCAGTCGCGATTGCGCATCGCCTCGGCCGCCATGTCGATGTAGCGGTGGAGCCGCTCCGCGACGGCCGGCGGTGGCTCCGACCAGGCGATCGCCTCGCGCATGCGGGCAAGCCACGCGTCACGCTCGGCGGGCCCGATCGCGAACGGTGCGTGACGCATCCGGAGGCGGGGATGGCCGCGCTCGGCGTCGTACGTCCGTGGCCCGCCCCAGTACTGGGCGAGGAAGAGGGTCAGTCGATGCCGGGCGTCGGCGAGGTCGGCCTCCGGGTAGAGCGGACGAAGGATCGGATCGCCGGCGACGGCCGCGTAGAAGTGGCCGACGAGGGCCTCGAAGAACGGCATCCCGCCGGCGGCGTCGTAGAGCGTCGGCTCGTCGGTCACGCGAGCGAGTCTACGAGGCTCGGGCCGAAGACGGCCCGGCGGCGCTCCCGCGGCGACGGCCGGGCTCGGTCGTCGAATCGAAACGACCGTCGCGTTACCGCGGCGGTCGTCCCGGGGAGTGGCGTCTTCGGTTGTTCTTCGGTTGTTCTTCGGTTGTTCTTCATTTGTGGGGCGGCGTCGAGTCTGCAGCGACTCGTTGGGAAGAGTCTGAGAATGTCGTCAGGCGGCGGCCGGAGCCGGGACGATCGTCGGGATCCGCCAATCGAGGTCCGGCGCCACGGATCGATCGGCCGTCTCGCCATGCTCGCGGGCCCAGACCGCAAAGAACCTGGTCCGTCGCCGCGAGACGATCCTGGCGTCCTTGCACGGACATCCATCGACCAGGCAACCGCGGCGGCCTCGGTCGGTGACCTCGGGGCTGGCCTGCTGGCTGTCCATGGCGCGGTCTCCGTTCTTCGAGCGTGAGACCCAGGTTTCCGGGTCTCGATGATCGACACACTAGGTCTGGAACGATTACAACGGCATCGGCAGGAGCCAGCGGTGTATTGCGACCGATGACGTAGACCGATGTACCGAAGACGTCCGACGCGGGGCCCTGTGACTGTGATGTCGCATCGCCGACAGGACGGCGGGCGAGGAGGAGCAACCCGTGACGTACTCGATCGTCGCTCGCGATCCCGACAGCGGCCGGTTCGGGGTCGCCATCCAGTCCTGCTGGCCGTTCGTGGGGACCGGCTGCCCGTGGGTCGAGTCGGGCGTCGGGGCGGTCGTCACCCAGTCATTCACCGAGATCGCGCATGGCCCGAACGGGCTCGATCGCCTCCGAGCTGGGCGATCGGCTGTCGACACCCTGGCTGATCTCCTCGCGACCGACGACGGCCGCGAGGTCCGCCAGGTCGGCATCGTCGACGCCTCGGGTGTGGCTGCCGCGCACACCGGCGCCCGCTGCGTCGAGGCGGCCGGGCACGCGACGGCCGACGGCGTCAGCGCCCAAGCGAACATGATGGAGCGGCCGACCGTCTGGCCCGCGATGATCGCGGCCTGGACCGCGAGCGGGGTGGGCTTCGCCGAGCGGCTCCTTGCGGCGCTCCAGGCGGCCGAGGCCGAGGGCGGCGACCTGCGGGGCCGGCAGTCGGCCGCGATCGTCATCTCGGGCCCACCGGGCGCCCCTGCCTGGCAGCGCGACGTCGACCTCCGGGTCGACGACCACGCCTCGCCGCTCGAGGAGCTGGAGCGGCTCCTCAATGTCCATCGCGGCTACGAGGCGCTCGACCGGGCGGAGCGCCTCGGCGCGGCCCGCGACGCGGCCGGGGCGGAGGCCGCCGCGATCGAAGCGAGCCGGTTGGCGCCGCGCGATCCGCAGATCGCCGTCTGGACGGCCATCGGCCTGGCGGCGATGGGCCGCCTCGACGAAGGCCGCCGCGTCCTGGCCGAGGCGTCGAAGGTGAACCCGCGCTGGCCGGTCTTCGTCGAGCGGTTCGCCGCCTCGGGCGCCCAGCCCGAGCTCGTCGAGCCGGCCCGCCGCCTGCTGGGCGGTTGATCCCGCCCTCCAAGCCGGACACACGAAACGGCGCCGGATTGGAGGGAGTCGGCGCCGTTTCGTTGGATCGTCGCCAACCGAAGGGAGGAGGAGGGAGACCTTCGGTTGTCGACGGGAGTATTCGGTTGTGACCGGCTCGACGCCGGCGGAGCGGTCAGCGCGAGCGGGCCGCCCGGGTCCGGTTCCGCGGCCGTCGGACGCCACCCAGCTGGAGGGCAGCCAGGTCGAGGACGATCAGCGTTCCCAGTGACACGATCAGCGTCGCGAGCGGGTCCATCTGTCCATCCCTAGAGGCCACGGCAAGTACCGTCATCTGGATGATGGCCGACCGCCCATTGCGGAAACATCGTCCGAAGGTCGTGGTACCTGTGCGACAAGTGACGTATTCCGTGCGTGACCGTCACTCGCAGTGGCGCGGCGTGTCACCGGCCTCGCGTCGGAGGTCGAATCCTCAGGCGACCGGCCGGACGAGAAAGATCGGCCCGGACCCCAGCCCCTCGGACGGCGTGCCGTAGCGGAGGATCAGCTCCCGGACGGCCAGGCCGCGGCGCGGATCGTCGTCGTCCAGCGGCTCCGCCCGGGCCGCATACGACCGCTCCCCGATCGTGACCGTGCAGTCGGGGTCGACGAGGAGGTTGAGGGCCCACGCCGCGTCCGGCGCCCCGGCTGCGACGAGAAGCGACCCGTCTGGTTGCTCGACGTAGCCGACGTTGACGGCGCGGGCCTCGCCGGACCGGCGGCCACGGATCGCGAGCCGGGCGAACCGGCCGCTCCGGACGAGATCGTCCTCCATCGAAACCGGGTGACGCGCGAGCGACCGGCGGCCCGATGCGCTCAGCGGCTCCGCTGCCAGGACTTGCCCTCGGTCGTCACCGCGGGGGCGTGGACGATCTCGACCCGCTGCATCTTGCGGATCGTCCCTGCGCCGAGGGCGGCCATCGACTGGCGGAGGGCGCCGACGAGGTTTTCGGAGCCGTCGCTGGTATGGGCCGGTCCGAGAAGGATCCGCTCGAGCGAACCGATCGTCCCGACCTTGATCCGCGTCCCGCGCGGCAGCGTCGGCGACGGCGCGGCCATGCCCCAGTTCATCCCCCGACCCGGCGCCTCCTCGGCCCGGGCCAGCGGGCTGCCGAGCATCAGGACATCGGCGCCTGCGGCGATCGCCTTCGCCAGCTCGCCGCCGCGGCGCATGCCGCCATCGGCGACGACCGGGACGTACCGACCGGTCTCGGCGTGATAGGCGTCGCGGGCCGCCGCCACGTCGCTGATCGCGGTCACCTGCGGGACGCCGATCCCGAGGACCTCGCGCGTCGTGCACGCGGCGCCGGGCCCGACACCGACGAAGACCGCCGCGGCCCCCTGCTCCATCAGGGCGAACGCCGCTTCGCTGTTCGTCGTGTTCCCGACGGCCACCGGGATCGGCATGAACCGGGTGAACTCCTCGAGCGAGAGCGGGTCATAACCGGAGGCAAGGTGGCGGGCGGATGAGACCTGGCTCTGGACGAGGAAGAGGTCCGCGCCATGCTCGGCGCAGAAGGGTCCGAAGCGGCGGGCGGCGCCTGGCGTCGCGGCGACCGCGACCTTCGAACCCGCAGCCTGGATCTCCGCGATCCGGAGGGCGATCAGGTCCTCGCGGATGGGCTCGACATAGGCCGCCGAGAGCAGGTCCTGGACATCGCCGTCGGCCGCGGCGGCGATCCGGTCGAGGACGGCACCGGGATCTTCGTAGCGGGTCTGGATCCCCTCGAGGTTGAAGACGGCGAGGCCGCCGAGGCCGGCGAGGACGCCGGCGAACCGCGGATCCACCACCGCGTCCATCGCCGACGCGAGGATCGGGATCGCGAGCGGGATGCCGCAGAACTCCTGGCCCAGCTCGACGTCGGCCGGCTCGATCGTATCCGTGCCCGGCGCGAGGGAGACGTCCTCGAAGCCATAGGTC
>DASUPH010000450.1:0-6379 GCA_036276275.1 Candidatus Limnocylindrales bacterium | reverse complement strand
CAATTCGTACCACCTCCGGCGGCGACTGAGGCCTGCAGCCCAAAAGTCCCATCGCGATTGGGTGTTTTCAGGGGTGACCGGAGGACCCGCGGGGTGTATCGTTGGCGTCACGACCGCCTCACCGGTCGGGTGCACGACCGGGTCGGCGGCCTCGTGAACGCCCCAAGCGGGCGCGGAGGTATGCGCGATGCACAGTTCCCTGATCGGCAAGGTCGAGAAGGCGAATCGCTACGCACGTGAGCTCGATCGCATCACCATCGATCGACTGACGCTCACGTTCCGCGGCGACAACGACACGCATCACCTGACGCTCGACGCCGGTCAGTGGCTTTGCACCTGCCACTATTTCGACAGTTGGAAGACGTGCGTCCACGTGCTCACCGTCCAGAAGATCATGGGCGTGATGCTGCCCGACGCCGCCCAGGAGTCGATCTTCTCCGCCCAGGCCCCCGTCCCCGCCTGAGGCGCGGCCGGCGAGCCCGGCCGACAAGATCCCGTCCGCGGGCGGTCACTGGAGCCACGCGAGCGAGACCGGCCCATCGCCCGCCACGTTGAGCGTGCGGACGCCGGTCCAGCCCTGCTCCAGGCGGCGATACGTCTCGATCGAGGCCAGGCCCGCGTCGGTTCGCCGGACCACCGCGAGGCGTCCGCCATCGGGGCTCAGGGCCAGGCCGTCCACGGCGGAACCGGGCGGGCCGGCGAGATGTGCGATCCGGGCGGCTTGATCGAGGCCTCCGACGCCGGCCTCGCCCACGAGGACCTCGCCGGTTTCGGGATCGTCGAGGGCCAGAAGCGTGCCGTCCAGCGTTGCGGACACGACGCGTCCCGGCAAGGCGTCGTCGGTCACCACGCCGCTGCCGGCGTCGATCGCGGCGATCGCCGACGCCCCGGCAGGCTTGATCACGTCGATCGCGATCGTGCCGGGTCCGATCCACGTCGGCGCCCCGTTGAGGCCCCGTTCGATCGCAAACGAACGCGACGTTCCCACGCCGATGTCCGCGATGACGAGATCGAAGCTTGCGCCCTGCGGCTCGCCGACGACCAGGGCGAGCCGCTTGCCGATCGGTGAGATCGCCATCAGCGAGAAGTCGGGCCCTGGAGCACCGGGGATGTCCAGGACGAGCCACGTTCGTTTGCCACCCGCGCCGGACGACGTCACGAGCGGGCCTGCCGCGGTCGCCGCGACGACGTGCCCGCCCGAGGCGGTGACGGCGACAACCGGGTCCTCCGGCCCGTCGAAGGCAGCGAGGTCGCCCGAGCCGTCGGTGACCTGGAGCGGACCGCCCGTGGCGACGAGCAGGCCGTCACTCGCCGGCGGCGCCGGACCGCCACAGCCGGCGGCGATCGTCGCGCTGACGATTGCCGCGACGGCCGTGGCGCGGGAGAGAAGCATCGGCGGGATCCGGCTCATTCGATCACGTCACCGCCAATGACGGCGCCGTCGGTTGCATCCAGCCAGGTCTCGATCGAGCGGAGACGCATGGCCAGGGCGCCCCGTGTCTCGAACTGGACGACCCAGGCCAGACGGAGGGTCTCGGCCGGCGCATCGAGGCCGTTTGCTGCGAATGCACCGTTCGGGGCGACCCACGCCCGTTCGATCGTGCTGATCCGGACGTCGGCGGACGCGCTACCGAAGTGACCGCCGGCCCAGGTCTCGGCGGCCTTCCGGGCGGCGCCAGCGGCGATCGGGCGAGCCGGCGCCGCCGCCAGCGGGCGCTCGATCCGGCTCAGGCCGTGGAACGATCCGTCGGCCCACAGCGCGACGCGGACGCCGTCACCGCGAACCGGCGTGCCATCGACGAGCCGCCGCCACGTGATCGACCAACCACCCGAGCCGGCCGATGCAACGACGTTCGGCCGACCGGCAACGGCAAGGCCGGCTGCCTTGACGAGTCCGAGACCGCGTGTCTCGACGGCGGACGGGTCGATCGGCATGCCGTGGCCCGGCTGCCAGCCGAGGACGAGCGCCATCGCGAGGCGGCCGTCCGTCTCGAACCGGGCGACCGCAACGTCGCGGCCGGTCGCATCGACCGACGTGACCTCGTCGTAGGTCCGATGCTCGAACCGATCGTCGAGACGCACGACTCGCTGGCTGACCCCGGGCAGGGCGAGGGCGGCCGCGAGCTGGCGACCGTGGGCCTTGGCCTGCTCGGCCTGCGTGGCGGATAGCTCCGCGGCACGGGTCGAGCGCCCGCCCGCCACGAACGGGTCGCCGCCCTGGCTGGTCGGAGCGCCGAGGGCAACGATGCCGATCGCGCCGACGGCGACGACCGGAAGGATCCGGGAAATGCGAATGAACCTGCTCATCACCCGGCTCCTAGCTGCAGTTCTTGCAGACGGTCCAGGGCCCGGCGACACCCGACCATTGATACGTGCCCCACCAATCGGCGTCGAAGTTCGCGCCTTTGAATGCGCCGAGCATCGCGATGTCGAACGCGACCCCGACTGCCTTTCCGCCGGCCAGCGCGTTCCAGAAGCGCTGCTCGAAGATCCACTCGTCGCTGTCCCACTGGAGCCCGAGATACCCGACGTAGAACTCGGGACCCTGGACCACGGCCCCGCTCGACTTCGTCTTCGCGATCGCGAAGGCATCCGGGAGCGTCGTCCCCGCGTCGGCCGAGTGGCACGTGGAGACGAAGACCAGGTTGCTCTGGCGGCCGGCCCGCTTCGCCTTGATGTCCTTGGAGAAGATCACGGCCTGCGAGCAGTCCCCGGAATCCTCCCGGAATCCCGTGTACCGGCGGCCGTCGGTGTTCAGGTAGTAGTCGCCGTGGGAGTGGACGTAGTAACCCCAATCGGCGGCCGTCCGACCGAGGGTTGCGGCCCGGCTGAACTGCGTGCCGGTGTAGTCCTCGGAGAGATGGCCGAGGCGGGCGTAGGCGGCCTTGGCGGCCACCTGCATCTTCGGGACGATGAAGTTGGCATCGTTGTCGCACGGCGGGTTGAAGCCCGACCGGTTGACGTCGACGGAGGCCGGATATGTAGCCTCCACGGCGGCCACGGAGCCGGCCATCAGCACCATGGCGGACAGGAGCGGCGGAACGAGTCGGCGCCACCATCGAACACGGGACACCTGTGCTGGACCTCCTCCGGCGGTGAGTCGCTGGCGGGAGGAGGGCGAGGCCCGGATCATCGTCCAGGGCGCTTATCTGGCGATCAACCGGCGGCCGCCCGGCCGTCGACCGAGGTGGTAGCATCAGCCGGCTACCTCCACACCGCGGGGTCGCGAAGCCGGTGCGATTCCGGCACAGTCCCGCTACGGTGACCACCGCCTCTGGCGTGTGGAAGTCCGGTCGCCGGGCCCGCGGTCGATGCTCTACCTTCGAGAGAAAGGGCAGGCACGATGCGACCGTTCGGCTGACCACCCCTCCTTCCTGTCGAAGCGAGGGGTTTCGTGTGTCCTGGCCCCCCGCCAGCCCCATCCCTGGAGCCCGACGTGCCCGCCTTCCGTTCGCCCCGGTCCGCCCATTCGGCGGTTCGCGCCTTCCCGATCCTCGTCGCCCTGCTCGCCATTCTCGTCTCCGCCTGCAGCGGCGCATCCACGCCCCGTCCCACGACACCGCCCGACGCGACCGGCTCGCTCGTGCCGGCCACCACGGCCACCCCGGCTCCGTCGGTCGCGCCCTCGCCCGCGTTCCCCGTCACGCTGACCGACGACGAGCAGGCGAAGGTCGAGCTCAAGGCCGACCCGCAGAAGATCGTCTCGCTGACCCCGGCCGAGACCGAGGTCCTGTTCGCCCTCGGCGTCGGGGATCGGATCGTCGGCAAGGTCGAGGACTTCACCCCGTACCTGCCGGCGGTGACCTCGATCCCGGACGTCGCGAAGTTCGGCGAGGTCGACGTCGAGAGGATCGTCGCCCTCGGCGCTGACCTCGTGATCGCCGGCGGCAACAGCTTCAACCCGCCCGACAAGATCGCCCAGCTCCGCAGGCTCGGCGTACCGGTCCTCGTGGTCTACGCCCCGGATGTCGCCGGCGTCCTCGAGGACATCGAGCTGACCGGTGCCGCCGTCGGCAGGTCCGCCGAGGCGGGTGATCTGACCGCGTCGATGCAGGCCGCCTTCGACCAGGTCGCCGCCGCGACCGCCGACCTTCCGAAGCCGCGCGTCTTCTATGAGCTCGACGCGACCCAGAAGATCTACACGGCCGCGGACAAGTCGTTCCTTGCCGAGATGATCACCCTCGCCGGCGCCATCCCGATCACGACCGGGAGCACGACGAAGTTCGAGATCCCGCTCGAGACGCTCGTCACCGCGGATCCGGAATTGATCCTCCTCGGCGACGCCGCCTACGGGACGACCGCCGACGCGGTCAAGGCTCGCAACGGCTGGAACGTCATGACCGCGGTCAAGAACGGGGCGATCGTGGCGGTCGACGACGTGGTGATCAGCCGACCGGGTCCGCGGCTCGTGGACGGGCTGCGTGCCCTCGCGCTCGCCATCCATCCCGACGCGGCCGTGCCATCGCCCCAGCCGCCCGCCTCGGCTCTGCCCGTGGCATCGGCCTCATCGGCGCCATGAGGGGAGCGCCGCCGAGCCGATGAAGGCGCCGACCGTCGACGAGCTCGTCGCGCCTCGCTCCCCGGCGAGGCGGGTCGTGCTCGGGCGCCCACGGGGGCCCGCCATGGCGCTCGCCGTCGGTGGGCTTGTCGCCCTCGTCGTCGCCCTCGTGCTCGGGGTTGCCCTCGGGACGGTCGCGATCGCACCGGGCGACACTCTCGCGATCCTCGCTCACCGGCTGCTCGGGATCGAAGTCGGCGGGACCTGGTCGCCGGCGACCGAGACGATCGTCTGGGAGCTGCGCCTGCCGCGCGTGCTGACCGCGATGACGGTCGGGGCCGGGCTGGCGGTGGCCGGGACCACCTTCCAGGGTCTCCTGCGAAACCCGCTCGCGGATCCGTACGTGCTGGGAACCGCCAGCGGCGCCGCGCTCGGGGCCGCGATCGCCGTCGTGATTCCGATCCGGGCGACGATCCTCGGCTTCGGTCTCATCCATGGGCTTGCCTTCCTCGGCGCGCTGGCGGCGGTGTTCACGGTCTATCGCCTGTCGCGGATCGGCGGCCTGTCACCGCTGACGAGCCTCCTGCTGACCGGCTACGCGGTGGGGTCGCTGCTCGCCGCCGGGCTCGCCATGGCGATGTACCTTTCCGGCGCCGCGCTCCGCCAGATCTTCGCCTACCTTCTTGGCGGGTTCGACACCGCGGGCTGGAGCCAGCTCGGGGCGGCATTGCCCCTCGTCGCAGTCGGCTCGGGCCTCATCCTGATTCGAGCCCGCTCGATCGATGGGCTGCTCCTCGGGGAAGAGGCGGCGGCTCACCTCGGCGTCGACGTCCGGCGCGAACGGGCGATCTTGCTGGCGCTCGCATCGCTGGTGACGGCGGCGGCCGTCGCCGTGAGCGGCCTGATCGGGTTCGTCGGGCTGGTCGTGCCGCACCTCGTCCGGCTCGTCGTCGGGCCGAGCGCGCGACGCGTCCTGCCGCTCGCCGCGCTCGGTGGCGCGGGTCTCATGGCATTCGCGGACCTGGCGGCGCGGTTGCTCGGCGAGATCCCGGTGGGCGTCGTGACCGCGGTGATCGGCGCGCCGTTCTTCTTGTCGCTGCTCCGCCGGACCCGGACCGGGTACGAGCTGTGATCGAGCTCCGCAGCGTGAGCGTCGCCTACCACGGCCGGCCGGTGATCCTCGATGTCGATCTCATGATCGCGTCGGGAGAGCGAGTCGCCCTGATCGGTCCGAACGGCGCTGGCAAGTCGACGCTGCTCCGGGTGATGACCGGGCTCGTGCGGCCGGTGGCCGGCGACGTTCGACTCGACGGCCGGCCGATCGAGACGCTCGACCGGTCCACCGTCGCCCGCCACCTGGCGGTCGTCCCGCAGCAGGTCTCCCTGCCGTTCGCGACCCGGGTCGAGGAGGTCGTTGCCCTCGGCCGGCTGCCGCACGAGGACCCGATCCGCGGCGCCCGTCCGGCCGATCGGGCCGCCGTCGCCGCCGCGATCGAACGGGTCGGTTTGGGCCACCTCCTCGGTCGGGACGCCCGCGAGCTCTCGCTCGGCGAACGCCAGCTCGTGCTGCTGGCCCTCGCCGTCGCCCAGGCAGCCCCCGTCCTGCTCCTCGACGAGCCGACGGTTCATCTGGATCTCCGCCACCAGGTCGGCGCGATGGAGCTGCTCACTGACCTCAACGAGCGCGACGGAACGGCGATCGTGGCCGTGCTCCACGATCTCGGACTGGCCTCCCTTTTCTTCCCGAGGCTCGTCCTGATCGACCGCGGCCGGATCGTCGCCGACGGCTCGCCGACCGAGGTCCTCAGCGACGAGCGGATCCGGGAGGTCTTTGGCGTCGATCCCGCGATCGTCCGACGCGTCGCATCGGTGGCCTTGGCC
>DASUPH010000449.1:0-2308 GCA_036276275.1 Candidatus Limnocylindrales bacterium | reverse complement strand
GCGATCCGCTCCAGCTCCTCGCCGTCGATGCCGATCGGGACGACGACCTTGTCACGAACCTTCCCGTTGATCTGGACCGGGATCTCGCGGGTCTCGTCGACGATCGCCGTCGGATCGACCGTCGGCCAGGTTTCGGTGTGGATCGATGACCAGGGGGTGTCGCGCGCCGTGGCCCCGCGCGCCCACAACTCCTCGGTGATGTGTGGCGCGGCGGGCGCTAGCATCAGCAGCAGCAACCGGATCGCCTCGTCCCAGGCGGCACCGCCGCCGGCGACCTCGGTCCCCCGGTAGCGGAACAGGGCGTTGGCCAGCTCCATGAGGTGGGCGACCATCGTGTTGAAGCGGAAGCCCTCGTACTCCTCGCTCACGACGCGCAGGGTCCGGTGGGCGGCCATCCGGATCGTCCGCTCGGCGGCCGCAGCATCCTCGCCGGCCGGCAGCCGACCGGACTCGGGGTCGCCCGGCTCGGCGCCGTGTGGATCGAGGGCCAGCGTCCAGACGCGATTGAGGAAGCGGTGGACGCCGCCGATCCCCGTCGGGCTCCACGGCCCGCCCTGGTCCCATGGGCCCATGAACATCAGGAACAGGCGGATCGTGTCCGCACCGTACCGGCCGACGAGCTCGTCGGGGTCCTGGGTGTTGCCCCGCGACTTCGACATCCGCTCGCCGTCGAGGCCGAGGATCTGGCCCTGGTTGAACAGCCGCTTGAACGGCTCGTCCTGCTCGAGGAGATCGACGTCGCGCATCATCTTCGTCCACTCACGGGCGTAGAGCAGGTGCATGACCGCGTGCTCCGAGCCGCCGGTGTATTGGTCGACCGGCGTCCAGCGCCTGACGAGCTGGCGGTCGATCGGACCGCCGGCTTTCTCCGGCGAGAGGTAGCGATACCAGTACCAGGACGAGTCGACGAAGGTGTCCATCGTGTCGGTCTCGCGGCGGGCAGGCCCACCGCAGGCCGGGCACTCAACGTTCAGGAACGCCTCGTCCCGGGTCAGCGGGTTCTCGCCGCTGCCGTGGTAGTCGACGGTGTCCGGCAGGCGGACCGGGAGGTCCTCCTCCGGGACCGGGACGATCCCGTCCCTATCGCAGTAGATGACCGGGATCGGCGTTCCCCAGTACCGCTGGCGGCTGATCAGCCAGTCGCGGAGGCGGTAGGTGACCGCGGCCTTGCCTTTGCCCTGGGCCTCGAGGAATGTGACGATCGCCGCGGCACCCTCGTCGGCCGGCAGGCCGCTGAACGTCCCGCTGTTGACGAGCCGCTCGCCGGACGAATGGGCGATGTAGGCGCCGTCGAGCTCGCGGTCCTCCTCACCGGGTCCGGCGACGACGCGCCGGATCGGCAGCCCGAACTTGACGGCAAAGGCGTAGTCGCGCTCGTCGTGGGCCGGAACGGCCATGATCGCGCCCGTGCCGTACCCGGCCAGGACGTAGTCAGCGACGAAGATCGGGATCCGCTCGCCGTTGACGGGGTTGATCGCGTCGGCGCCGATCGGGACGCCGGTCTTCTCGCGATCGGTCGACAGGCGCTCGATCTCCGTCTCGCTCTGGGTCCGCTCGACGTAGGCCTCGACGTCCGCGCGCCGCTCCGGCGCGGTGAGCTCCGCGACGAGCGCGTGGTCCGGCGCGAGGACCATGAACGTCGCCCCGAACAGCGTGTCAGGTCGCGTCGTGAAGACCCGCAGCTCGGCGCCCCCGGGATGATGGGCCGAGGGTGCCGTCTCGAAGACGATCTCCCCACCCTCGCTCCGCCCGATCCAGTTCGTCTGCTGCGTCTTGATCGGGTCGGGCCAGTCGAGGCCGGTGAAGTCGAGCAGCTCGTCGGCGTACTTGGTGACCTTCAGGTACCACTGGGCGAGATCGCGCTTCTCGACCTTCGCCCCGCACCGCCAGCAGTGGCGGTCTTCGCCCTCGACCTGCTCGCGGGCCAGGGTGCCGTCGTTGGGGCACCAGTCGACAGGCGAGGTCTGGCGGTACGCGAGGCCGGCCTTCAGGAACTGCAGGAAGAACCACTGGTTCCAGCGGTAGTACGACGGGTCGGCCGTGACGACTTCCGATTCCCAGTCGAACGTCGCCCCCATCGATCGCAGCTGGCGACGCATGTTGTCGATGTTCCGCATCGTCCAGTCGCGCGGGTTGATGTTGTTCTTGATCGCGGCGTTCTCGGCCGGCAAGCCGAACGCATCGAACCCGATCGGCAGGAAGACGTTCTCGCCGTGCATCCGGTGGAACCGGGCGATGGCGTCGGTCGGCGTGATGATGTACCAGTGGCCGATGTGGATGTCACCCGAGGGGTACGGGTACATCGTCA
>DASUPH010000448.1:0-3061 GCA_036276275.1 Candidatus Limnocylindrales bacterium | reverse complement strand
CTCCGGGTCGTCACCGAGGAACGTGTGAAGGCCGGAGTGGATGTCGAGGCCGGCCCGGATGGCGGCCAGGATCGTTGCCCGCCACGTGTCCGGCAGCTTTCCGCCGGTCGGCGCGATCCCGATCAGCAGGGTGTCCGGCCGGGGCTCGAGGCGGAGGGCTTCGTCGAGACCGCCGACGATCGGGATGTCGTGACCGGCCAGGATCGACGCGACGTTGCCGCCGGCCTGGGTCGAATCGATCACGGCGACGACGTCGTCCGGGCCGTAGCGGATCACCCCGAGGGCGGTCTTGCCGTGGTGGAAGCCGAACTGGCCCTCGGCGAGGATCACGAGGTGCCGCGGCGTGGGGCTGGCGGGCTGACTCACGCGGCGAGTCTACGAAACCGGCGGCGGCACCGGGTCGTGGTTCCGGTCGCCGATTCGCTCGCGGGCCTCCGACCGCTGGGCCCGGACGGCTGCGTCCGCGCGAGCGTATCCGACAGCTCAGTCGACGAGCGCGAAGACCTCGAGCGGGGTCGGGAGGCCCTTCAGGCGCTGCACACCCCGCGACTCGAAGCGAAGACCGCCATCCTCAACCAGGCCCCGCGTGGTTGACGAGATCATGACGTCCGATGCCCCACCGAGGGCCATCACCCGCGCGGCGGCATGGACCGCGAGGCCGCCGATATCTCCCGGAAGGAGCTCGACCTCGCCGGTATGGACGCCGGTCCGGACGGGCAGCCCGATACCGGCGGTTGCGTCGCGGATCGACGCCGCACATCGGATCGCACCAACAGCGCTGGCGAACATCGCCAGGAAGCCGTCGCCCGTCGTGTTCACCTCCGCGCCGAGGTAACGCTCGAGGCGGGCCCGGACGAGCCGGTTGTGCTCGCCGAGCTTCTGCTTCCAGGCCGCGTCCCCGAGTCTGCTGGCGGTCGCGGTCGAGTCGACGATGTCGGTCATCAGGAGCGTGGTGACGATGCGGTCATTGCTCGCCGGTCGCCCGAGCTGCTCGATGTTGCCGAGGAAGTCGAGGAGGACGGCCGGCTCGTCGCCGACCACCCAGGCATCGTGGCCGGGAGGCACGTCGAAGATCTCGTTGGGCCCGATCTCGACATACTCGCCGTCGTCCATCTCGACGGCGAACCGCCCCGACAGCAGGAGCTGCAGATGGTGGATCTGGCAGAGTGGCTCGTCGGTCTCTTTGCGCAGATGCGTCGACCATCGGAAGCCCGGCTGAACGGTCGCGTACCCGAGACCCAGCGACCCGACGCGAAGCAGGTTCAACGTGATACCCGGCAGCTCGCGAACCTCGTCGGGCTCAATGACGCTCTTGCGCTCGATCCGTCCCATCTATCCGCCGCGGTCGCGTGTCGCGTGCCACTCGGCCGGGATTTTGACGGCGCTGGACCCCATGGATCAATTCTGCCACCCACGACAACGCCGACGAAGTCCGAAGCCGGACTGGCCGCGCCTTACGGAGGTCAGCGCATCGTGGAGACCGATCGATTCTCGGCCAGAGGATCCGGAGGTTCCATCGATGAAGACAACGCGCTGGGAATGCCGATCGGTCGGCTCATGAGCAGTCTCCTTGGTGGTGACGGGGGCCGACTCCGTCCGGCACGCAAGGTGGGTCGGAGGGACTAGGTGTCGAGTCCGTCCTGGAGGAACGCGTCGATGTCGGATGCCTTGACCGGCGTCGAGAACGCGAGATCGAGGATCCGATCGGTGGCGATCGCGTCGCCCGGGCACTCTGGCTGAACGAGGAGAAGCCGGTGGCCGGCGGCGTCGATCGACAGGCTGTTGGCGCTATCGCACGGGCCCCCGACCCAGGTCAGGCGGAGCGTCGACGGCGACAGGTTCGTGACGACGAGCTTGTTGGCCTCGACCGACGCGCCGTCGGCCGGTTTGCCGGAGGTCGCCCCGATGAGCGTCCCGGAGGAATCGGTCACGTCGATCGTGACCACATTGGTCGTGGCCACGGTCAGCGCCACGTGGGCCGAGCCGATCGGCGCGGCCGGCGGGGCGACTGAGGATCCTGCTGTCGACCCTGCAGTCGGCGAAGGCGCCGGCGGCTCGTCGCCAGTGCGAGGGTCATACGAGGTACATGCGGCGACGGCGGCAGCGAGTGCCACGAGCACCACGGCCATGGGTCGAGCGCGATGGGTCTGAACGTTCACGATGGGACTCCTTTGGGCTGGACTGCTGTGCGGACAAGTGGCGTAACGGACGAGGTGGTGGGTGGCCGAGGTCATCGGGCGATCGCGTGGTCGCCCAGAGACTCGCCGCGGCGGCGGAGCCAACCGGCGGCGATGACGGCAACGGCGACGCCCGCGGCGAGGACCGCCCGGATGATCCAGGCGCGGTCCGCCTCGAGGTTGGCCATCAGCGGGGCGACGCCGTTGAAGCCGGCGTGGACAAGCGCAGTCAGCAGGACGCTGCCCCCGCTGCCGACGTAGATCCAGGTGAGGACCACCGAGTAGGCGACGAGGCTCAGGAGCGTCGGCCAGCCCTCGAGCCCGGCGTTCATCTGGCCCGGCAGCTGCAGGAAGAGGTGGAGGACGGCCCACGGAACGCCCAGGACGAGAGCCGCGGCCAGCGGTGACATCGACGGAAGGAGACGGTTGACGGCATATCCCCGCCATGCGATCTCCTCGGCGAACGCCGGGAGGAGAACGAGGGCCACGATGAACATGATCCTGGGAAAGACGCCGTCGAACAGCCCCGTGGTCGGCTCGCCGAGCGCAATGGCAACGCCGACGGTTGCGAATGCCCACACGAGCGGCAAGGCCAGGGTCAGGTACCACGCGCGCCGATTCGGACGGGTCACTGCGGTCCGCAGGAGCCGCCGGACGGCTCCCCCACCCTCGCGCCAGGCGAATGCCAGGGCGAACAGGGTCGGGACGAAGGCGAGGACGAAGGGCACCAGTGCGGGCGGGACCGTGTTGCCCGTCAGGGTCGCGGCGGCCGCGAGGCCGACGCTCAGGGCAGCGAAGACCAGGACGTGGCCGAGGCCACCGGGCCGGGCTCGAACGGCCGGGGCAGGCTCGAGGCGTCCTGCAGACGCGATGTACGTGGACAT
>DASUPH010000447.1:0-2250 GCA_036276275.1 Candidatus Limnocylindrales bacterium | reverse complement strand
GCCGGGCCGCCGGCACGTCCCGCACGACCTCGGCGAGGATCGCCAGGTCGCGAGCCACCGCGGTCTCCTCGGCGGCGGCCGGCCAGCCCCGGAGGCCGAGGACGGTCGCGACATAGCCCTCGTTCGCCTCCGCGCCACCGGTCTGCGTCGCGTCCTCGGCATGCTCGACGAGCGGCAGGCCGAGCGCGCCGGCGTACGAGAGCACGTTCCGCACGAGGGACGCCGATGGCACGCCCGAGCCGTCGTCGGAGAAGCCGACGACGCCCGCGTCGGCCAGCTCGCCGAGGGCCGCCAGGGTCTCCCCTGCCCGACCGGCGGTCGCCGCGCCGTACGCGAGCGCCCGGACCGGCGACCCCGACGCGACCGCCGCCGCCCGGATCCGCGCGAGGACCGTGGGGTCGTCGAGGGCAGGGGTCGTGTTCGGCATCAGACAGACGGTCGTGAACCCGCCGTGGGCCGCCGCGGCGAGTCCGGAAGCGATCGTCTCCGCGTCCTCGTTGCCGGGTTCCCGGAAGTGCGCATGCAGGTCGGTGAAACCGGGCGCGACGACGACGCCCCGATCGTCGATGCCGTCAGCCTCTCCGGCGTCGAGCCATGTCAGCGCCTCGACGACGCCGTCCGTGACGACGATCTCGCCCGGCCCCTCGCGACCGGACGCCGGATCGACGAGCCACGCCCGCGAGATCTCCAGATCGGCAACGACCGAGCCGACCTGCCCGGGCGCTGTCGCGGCGACGGCACCGGTCATGCCGGGCGGACCCCGGCGAGGAGGTAGAGCAGGGCCATCCGGACGGCGACCCCGTTGCGGACCTGCTCCTCGATCAGCGATTGGCTGCCGGCGGCGACGTCGGGCGCGATCTCGATCCCCTCGTTCATCGGGCCCGGATGCAGGACGGGAGCGCCGGGCCGCGCCGCGGCCAGCCGCTCGCGAGTGAGGCCGTAGCGGGCGGCGTACTCGCGCAACGACGGCAGGAGCCCGGACTCCATCCGCTCCTTCTGGATCCGGAGCGCCATGACCGCGTCGGCGTCCCGAAGCGCGTCCTTGATCGACGTCGTCACGTGGAACCGGCGACCGGCCGCCGCGCCACGCTTCGCCCACGCCTCGAAGCCGCGGAGGAGCGTCGCCGGGCCGCACAGCCAGACGTCCGCGCCCGCGGCGGTGAGCGTCCACAGGTTCGAGCGGGCGACCCGGGAATGGAGGACGTCGCCGAGGATCGCGATCTTGCGGCCGGCCAGCGAGCCGTCGTCGAACCGGGAACGGAGCGTGTAGAGGTCGAGCAGGGCCTGGGTCGGGTGGGCATGCCAGCCGTCGCCGCCGTTGATGACCGATCCGGAGAAGGTCTCGGCGGCGAGATACGGCGCGCCCGAGACGGCGTGGCGGATGACGAGCATCCGGGCACCGAGCGCCTCGACCGTCCGGACCGTGTCGACCAGCGACTCGCCCTTCGCCACCGACGACGTCGCCGCGGCGATGTTGACGACGTCCGCCGAGAGGTTCTTGGCCGCGACCTCGAACGAGACCCGGGTCCGAGTCGAAGCCTCGTAGAACAGGATCGTCACGTTCCTGCCGCGCAACGCCGGCACCTTGGCGATCGGCCGGGCGAGGACCTCGCGCATCGCGTCCGTCGTCCGCATGACGAGCTCGATGTCGGTCCCCGACAGGACGTCGACATCGAGGAGATGGCGATGAGCCCAGCCGACCGACTGCTCGTGCGGTGGCGAATCGACGACCGGGACCCCGATCACGTCGGTCGCCCGGTCGAGCGTCGTCATCCGACCGGCGTCGCCGTCTCGGCCTCGACGGCACGGTCGATCAGGACGCCGTCCTCGCCGTCGATCTCGGTGAGCTGGACCTTCACGACCTCCTCGCGCGAGGTCGGGACGTTCTTGCCGACATGATCGGCCCGGATCGGCAGCTCGCGATGGCCGCGATCGACCAGCACCGCCAGCCGGATCGCCTGCGGCCGCCCGAAGTCGACCAGGGCGTCCATCGCCGCCCGGATCGTCCGGCCCGTGTACAGGACGTCGTCCACCAGCACCACGGTGCGTCCGTCGAGGTCGAAGTCGAGGTGGCTCGAGTGGACGACCGGCTGCGCCCCGGGCTCGCGGTCGTTCACGTCATCGCGGTAGAACGAGATGTCGAGGTCGCCGAACGGAACCTCGGAGCCGGTGAGCTCGCCGACCAGAGCGTGGAGGCGGCGGCCGAGGATCGCTCCGCGCGTGTGGATTCCGACGAGGGCGACTCGCTCC
>DASUPH010000446.1:0-2045 GCA_036276275.1 Candidatus Limnocylindrales bacterium | reverse complement strand
CGAGGTGGAGGCGATTGCCGCGAGGCTCGGTGGTCAGCGGCTCCCGTGGCTGCGGCTCCCGGACGGGCTGCTCCGGGCCATGGCTTCCTTCGGGCCAGTCATGGGTCAGCCGAACATCCGGGAGCTCGTGACTGCTTCGTCCGGTGTCACCTATCTCTTCTCGCCGGCGAAGGCCGAGGCCGAGCTGGGCTTCACGGCCCGTGACCTCGAGACCGGCCTGCGCGACACATTCGGCGTGGCCTGACTAGACTCACCTCGATGGCCCGCGAGCTCCCGATGTTCACCCCGCCCGGCGCGACCGGGTCCCATCACGGATCGGCCGCCCCCGAGACGATCGCGATGGGGGGCTCGGTCACGCCCCTCCGCCGTCACCCCGAGTGGATCCGATCGCGGCTGCCGTCAGGCGAGAACTACCACGATCTCAAGGGTCTTCTGCGGGGCCTGAACCTCAACACGGTCTGTGAGGAGGCGCACTGCCCGAACATCGCGGAGTGCTGGGACCAGCGGACCGCGACGATCATGATCCTCGGCGACACCTGCACCCGGGCCTGCGGATTCTGCGCGGTCAAGACCGGCCGACCGACGTGGTTCGACGACGACGAGCCGCGACGCGTCGCGGAGGCGGTCGGGGCGCTCGGGCTGGAGCACGTCGTCGTGACGAGCGTCGCCCGCGACGACCTGCCCGACGGCGGATCACGGATCTTCGCGGAGACGATCCTCGCGATGCGGGCGACCAGCCCCAGGATGGGGATCGAGGTCCTGATCCCGGACTTCGACGGCGCAGACGAGCGGCTCCGAACGGTGATGGACGCCCGGCCGGACATCCTCAACCACAACCTCGAAACCGTGAAGCGTCTCCAGAAGCCGGTCCGCAAGCGGGCCCGCTGGGATCGCAGCCTCTACGTGCTGCGACGGGCGAAGGAGATGGCGGTCGAGATCGGTTATGTCGCCCACACGAAGAGCTCCTTGATGGTCGGGCTCGGCGAGAACCGGGCCGAGCTCACCGAGGCGTTCGAGGCGCTGCGGGCGGCCGATGTCGACATCCTCACGATCGGCCAGTACCTGCGGCCGTCCGAGAAGCACCTGCCCCTCGAGCGCTACTACCACCCCGACGAGTTCGCGGCGATGAAGGTCGAAGCGCTGGCGCTTGGCTTCAAGCATGTCGAGTCCGCGCCGCTGGTCCGCTCGAGCTATCACGCCCGCGACCAGGTCCCGGGCGCCGAGCTGCGGGCCCTGCGGCGTCGCGCGGCCACCCTCGACGCCGCGGGTCGAGTCGTCCCCGCCGCAAGCTAGACGAATCGGCGGCGCGCTCGCTCCCGAAGGATGTCGCTGACCGCGTTGACCGCCCCGCCGATCACCAGGAAGCCGGCCAGGATCATCCCGACGTGGAAGGCAACCGATCGGTAGCCGCCGTTGCCCGGGTCGAGGAACGGGTAGGGGTACCAGTGGTCGACGGCTCCGCGGATCAGCGTGACCACGAGCCAGATGAGCGGGAAGGCCAGCCAGAGGACGACATCCTTGACCCGCAGATCGGTTGACGGCGGGTCGATCAGCCAATCGATCAGGACGATGATCGGGAACACCCTGTGGACCAGGAAGTCGACCCACGGCACCGCGACCTGGAGCTCGGCGCCCGAGAGCAGGACGAGCACGACGACGAGCGTCACCATGAGGTAGACGACGGCGGCGCCGCGGAGGAGGTCGAAGGTCCGCGTGTGGGTCCGGCCGCGTCGGAAGGCGAGGGCCAGGAAGACCGCTGCGCCGAACAGGTTGCTGAGGATCGTGAAGAACGCGAAGAACCGAAGCGGCCGGAAGAACCCCGAACCGATGAGGGTCCACGCCTGGTACGCGATCGCGAACAGGACGAGGATGGCGATCGCTCCCCGGGCGACGGCGTGAATCGTGGGCCGGTCCATGCGCGCATCGTAACGGGCCGACGACGTCTGGCGTCAGCCGGCTTCGGCGCGGCGGTCCCCGCCAGACGTTCTGGGTCGGCCTGATCGTCCGGTCTGCGGGGTCCCGTCGCGACCGGCTATCCTCGACCC
>DASUPH010000445.1:0-2362 GCA_036276275.1 Candidatus Limnocylindrales bacterium | reverse complement strand
CCGGCCGCGCCCGACGGCGAGCGGTCGATCGTGGTGGGCGAGATCGTCCACGTCCGCCTGGCAGAGCTGTAACAGGATGGTCCGGCCGGTGTTTGGAAGGATGAGCGCCCCGAATGGGGGCGGGCCGTCACGCGCCGACCGCCCCACCCGGGTCGCCCATCTCGATCGCGATCGGCCGCTCGTCGAGGCGGCCCAGCACGATCCCCTTCGGTTTGACGCCCTGTATCGCAGGTACCTGGCCCAGGTGTACAGCTACGCCTTCTACGAGCTCGGCGACCATCACGAAGCCGAGGACGCCACCGAACGGACCTTCCTCGCCGCGCTCGCCAACCTCGGCCGGTTCGAGGAACGGGCCCGGCCGGCCGACGGCGACGGCGCGTCGACATTCCGGGTCTGGCTCTTCCAGATCGCCCGCAACACGATCGCCAACCAGCGGCGCGGCCGGCGCCGTCATCCGGTTGCGTCCCTCGACGCAGCAGCGATGGTCGCCGATCCGCTCGACCTCGAGGGCGGCGCCGCCGTCCGCGACGAGGCCGCCGCGGCGTGGAACGCCGTCGGACGTCTGCCGGCCGATCGACGCCGCGCCCTCGTCCTCCGCTTCGTGGAGGAAATGAGCACGGCCGAGATCGCGGGCGTTCTCGGCCGCTCCGAGGGCGCCGTCCGGGTCCTGATCCACCGGGCGCTGCGATCCGTTGCGCGGGACCTCGGCAGCGGCGGCGGCCGCGGGCCACGGCGGTGATGCCGTTCGATCGCGACGCCTCGACGGCCGACGCGCTCCTGACCGACCTCTACCTGGACGCCATCCTCGCCGGCCGACCGCTGCGCGATGACGACGACGTCGCGCATTCGGACGCGGAGGTCCTGCCGCGCGGCCGCCTCGACCCGGCGATCCGGGCCGCTTCGGAGCGTCTCCGGCACGATCTCATCCGGGTCCACCCCTCCTTCCGGTTCGAGGAACGACTCGCGACGCGCCTCGCCGAAGCCGCCACCGAGCTCCGGATGCCGACCGCCGTCGGAGCCGAGGATCACGTCGTGCCGTTCCGCGCGCCGTCGTTCGGGCCTGGGCTCGCGCCGGGGCGCGGCGCGCCCGACGCGACGCTTGTCGACGACCTGTTGACCGACCCGGCGGGCGAGCATCGAGATCTCTCCCGGCCGCTGCTGATCGGCGGCGCGCTGACGTCGGCCGCGCTCTCCCTCGCTGGAGCCGCGCTCGTCGCCTGGCGCCGCACGCGGCCTGGCTCCCCGATGGTCCGGGCCGCACGAGCGGTCCGCGAGGTGCGTGACGCCGCGGCGGCCGGCCTTCCCGTCGGACGAAGGCTCGACTGACATGCCGATCAAGCTGCCGTCCTTCCGACCCCGCCGCGACGCGTATCCGCCCGATCTGTGGACGAAGTGCCCGTCGTGCGGCGAGATGCTCTTCAACAAGCAGCTCGACAAGATCCTCCGCGTGTGCCCGTCGTGTGGTCATCACTTCCGCCTGTCTGCGGAGGCGCGCCTCGCGCTCCTGCTCGACGGCGGCTCGTTCGCCGAGCGTGACGCGGGGCTACAGTCCGAGGACCCCCTCGGGTTCGTCGACCAGAAGACGTACCCGGATCGCGTGGCCGCCGCCCAGCTGGCGACCGGGATGCGTGACGCCGCCGTCTGGGGCACCGCCACGATCGACGGCCGATCGATCGCGATCTGCGTCATGGACTTCGGGTTCATGGGCGGCTCGATGGGCGCCGTCGTCGGCGAGAAGGTCAGCCGGGCCGCGGAACACGCCCTCGCCGAGCGGATCCCGCTGATCATCGTCTCGGCGTCGGGGGGCGCGCGGATGCAGGAGGGGACGCTGTCCCTGATGCAGCTCGTGAAGACGGTCGCGGCGATCGAGCGCCTCCGGACGAGCGGCGTCCCCTACATCAGCGTCCTGACCGATCCGACCACCGGCGGGGTGTTCGCGTCGTTCGCCGTCCTCGGCGACGTCAACGTCGCCGAGCCGAACGCGCTCATCGGCTTCGCCGGGGCCCGCGTCTCGGCCGGGACGATCGCCCAGGAGCTGCCGCCGGGCTTCCAGCGGTCGGAGTTCCTCTATGCCCATGGCTTCCTCGACCGCGTCGTCCACCGGACCGAGCTGCGGGCGGAGATCGGGAGCCTGCTCGCGTTCCTCGTCGCCCGGCCATTGCCGGCGGTCGCGGAGGAGGCCACGGGCGACGTGCTCGGGTTGCCGTCGTTCCGGCCGCTCTCGTTCCTGTCCAACCTCGCCGAGCGGGTGATGCAGACCGACGCCGAACCGAGCGTCCCGACGAACGGCAACGGCAGCGGAGCAGCGACGACGCCGAGCACAGACGGCGACGGCCGCCGACCGGACCGGGCCCCGGCACCT
>DASUPH010000444.1:0-5676 GCA_036276275.1 Candidatus Limnocylindrales bacterium | reverse complement strand
GGTCGTCGCTCTGGCCGCGGCGCTCGGCGCCCGTCACGCGGTGATCGTCGGTCTCGCCGCAATCGCGCTCTATCTCCTGCCGGTGATCTACGCCACCCCGGAACACCTCACAGCGAATGCCCAACGGGCGATCGCCCTGGTTGCGACCTCCATCGTCATCTCGATCGGAACCCGGCGGACGATCTCTGCCCTGACATTGACCGTTGGGCGGCTCGGGACCTCCCTGGCTCATGATCGGCGCCGCACCCGCCAGGTCGCGGCGGTCGAAAGCGTCGGCCGGCTCCTCGCGGCGACCGGGCCGGAGGCGGACACGCTCGACCGGGTGGTCGGCCTCCTCCGCGAGGACCTGGGCTACGACTTCGTATCGCTGTATCTCGGTACGACCAGCCGGATGCGGCTGGCGGTCCAGCGCGGCTACGACACCGTGATCGACGAGTTCGATGGGACCGACGGTGTCATGGGCCGGGTCATGCGCACGCAGAGCCTCGCATTCGTTCCGGACGTGGCCGCCGACCCCGACTACCGAAGCGCGTCGGGGATCGTCCAGGCCGAGATCAGCGCTCCCCTGCTCATCGCCGGCGAGCTCGTCGGTATCGTCAACGTCGAGGCCCGGGCCGGCGCCGAGCTGGATCAGAGCGACGTCGACACGATCGGCCTCGTGGCCGAGCGTCTTGCGTCGTCGCTCGCCCTTGCCCGGGAGCGCGAGCGGCTTGCCTCCCGGGCCGAGCTGTTCCAGCGGCTCACCAGCTTCGCCGGCACGATCAACGGAACGCTCGACCCGGACCGCCTCCAGCAGGAGATCGTCGAGGGCGTGAGTCGGGTCCTCTTCGCCTCGACCGTGGCCCTCACCATCCTCGACCGGGCGACGTCCAGCTACGCCATCAAGGCCGTGGCCGGCCCCGATCTCGCCTATCTCGGGTTCCCGGTGACACCCGGTGTCGGCCTCGCCGGTCGGGCGATCCGCGACCGGGCGATGGTGGTCGACGATCGCTATGACGCATCGACGAACGCCGACGCGGTTGCCGCCGGGGGGACCCGCGACACCTTGGCCGGCGCGGCGGTGCCACTCGTCCGCGACGACGTCGTCGTCGGCGCCCTGACGCTGATCCGCCGCGATCTCGATCGACCATTCGGTCCCGACGATCTCGAGGCCCTGCCGATCCTCGCCGGGCTCGTCGCCCTGGCGGTCACCAACACGTTCCTCCACGCCGACGTCACGGAGATGACGGTCCGCGACTCGCTGACCGGTCTCTTCAACCGCCGCTTCCTGGACGCCACGATCGCACGCCTCGAGGCGGCCCGGTCGCGTCGGCTGACCAACGACCGCCACGGGGCGGCGGTCGTGATCTTCGACCTCGACCACTTCGGGGCATTCAACAAGAAGCACGGTCACCAGACCGGCGACGTCATCCTGCGCGGGTTCGCGGACATCCTCCGCCGGCGGTTCCGCGGCGGCGACGTCGTCGCCCGCTACGGTGGCGAGGAGTTCCTGGCCGTGCTCGACGGCGCCAGCGTGGACCAGGCGCGGGCCGTAGCCGAAGAGATCCGGACCGCGTTCGCCCTGGTGGAGATCGCCGGTCCCGACGGGGAGCCCCTTTCGGCCACGGTCTCCGCCGGATGTGCCGCCCTCGGCGCCGACAACGAGCATTTCGTCGACATCATCGCCAAGGCGGACGTCGGCCTCGTCATGGCCAAGCGAGCCGGGCGAAACCGGGTGATCGCGGCCTGATCGACGTTCCCGGCCGAGGAGACCTGCCGCTCGGAGGCCCCGAACGCCCGTGCTATGCTCCGCGGCCCGTCAGCCGCCAGGAGCTCACCGACCAGGGATGACGACCTCGCGCAGCGCCGCCGCGGCCGCTCAGCTGGCGCTCGATCTCGGTCCCGACCCATCGGGCGGAAGCGATCCCGCCGGCGCGCCGACCCCGTCCCGGCTCCGCCCCGACCTGCCCGTCCTCTCGATCGCCCCGGAGTGGAAGGACCAGCAACGCCTGTGGGGCCATGCCTTCCATCCGATGTGCTCGTACCTCGCGAGCTTTCCGGCCGCCCTGAGCCACGCGTTCGTCGGACGCTATTCGCGACGCGGCGACGTCGTCCTCGACCCGTTCTCCGGACGCGGGACGACTCCACTCCAGGCCTGTGCGGAGGGCAGGATCGGGGTCGGCAACGATCTCAACCCGTTCGCCCACCTCCTGACCTCGGCCAAGGTGGAGCCGGCGACGCGGGCCGACGCGGCGACGCGGCTGGCGGCGCTCCGCCTCGGCTGGGCATCGACGAGCGAACGGTGGATCGAGCTCGCGAACCGGGTCCTCGCGCCGACCTTGTCGAGCGCAGGCGCGCCGACCGCACCGGGCACGCCGGGCGCGACGCTCGTGCCCGCGGCAGGCAGCGGCCCGGACGGCGCGCCCGTCGAGCCGGTCCCGGCCGAGGTCGCGGTCGCGTTCCATCCCCGAACCCTGGCCCAGCTCCTCTTCGTCCGATCCTCGCTCCGCCTCGCCGACCGAACGGACCGTTTTCTCGCGGCGGCACTGACCGGCATCCTTCACGGCAAGAGCGCGTCGTATCTCTCGGAGCTGATGCCGAACACCTTCAGCATGGCGCCCCGCTACGTCCGCGACTTCGCCGCACGCACCGCGTTCGCCTCGCCCGACCGGGACGTCTTCGATGGCCTGGAGCGGAAGCTCGGCCGGCTCTACCGCGATCCGCTGCCGTCGTCCGCCGGGATCGCCCTGCTTGGCGACGCCCGCGACGTCGCGTCGCGCGCCCGAGCGGCTCTCCGGGCCCGCGGATTGCCCGAGCGCGCCCGTCTCGTGGTGACCTCGCCGCCGTACCTGCGGACCGTCAAGTACGGCTACTACAACTGGCTCCGCACGTGGTTCCTCGGCTTCGACGCCCGGGCGATCGACGCGACCCTCGACGACGCTCATCACCGCGAGCCGTATCTCGCGTTCCTGCGGGAGGTCCTGGCCGACCTTCGCGAAATCCTGGCCGACGACGCGATCGTCGTCCTCGTCATCGGCGACGTCGAGACGGATCGGGGCCGCCCGATCCGCGGCGCCGTCGGGCTGGCCGAACGGGTCTGGGAGAGCGCAGCCGAGCCGGCGGGCTATCGGCTGGCCGGCATCGCCCTCGACGATGTCGCCGCCCAGCGGAAGATGACGAAGCTGTGGGGCGCCGAGGCGGGCCGGGCGACGAAGACCGACCGGATCGTCGTTCTTGGAGCTACCGAGGCCGGCCGTCGCCGCGCGCTCGCCGCGGCCGGGACGCCGATCGACTGGGACTGGCCGCCGCACGGGCTGCGCGCGCTCTGAGACGCCGCGGCCGTCGCTAGAATGCCGCCATGAAGCAGATGTACCACCCATCGGACCTCGCCTCGATGGATCCGCTGGTCCTGATGAAGAACCTGGACCACGTCCGGATGACGAGCCGCCGCCTGTCGTACATCCTCCAGCAGCAGCTCCACCTCTACACGCCCGAGGCGAACCAGGTCCGAGAGCAGATCGACCGCTACGTCGAGGCCGAGCGCCAGATCGAAGGCGAGATGGCGAGGCGCCGGATCCGGGCCTGATCGGCCGTCCGCATCGGGGATGGAACGGGAGAGGGCCCCCACCCTGACCGATGGGGGCCCTCAGCGTCGATATCGACGCGACAAGATCCGTCTGTCAGGCGCCCACTGCGACGGCGAGCCTGGTGACTCCATGGTCCGGGACCGCCTCGGGCGCCCCCGGCTGCTCTGCTGCCCCGTCGTGTCCAGACGAGGCAGGAACGACGGTGTCGTCAGCGGATGCGGCGGCCGCGGGCTCCGCATCGACTCCGACCAGCGAGGCCTGGATGGCGGCAGCGGTTCGACGCCGCCGATCGACATCCTCGGCTACGACGCGACTGACGAGCACGGCCAGGCCCGGCATCTGGAACAGGCCGAACCCGATTCCGATCGCGGACAGCTCCTCGGGGCCGAAGCCCTGGTACAGCCCACGTCCGGCCACCGCACACATCTCGTCATAGAGCTCCGGCCAGCCGACGCGGCGACGGCGATAGCAGAAGCGGACGAACGCGATCGCCTCAGGGTCGCTGCGCACCTCGGCCGCAGCAGCGAATGCACGTTCGCTTGACCTGGTTGGATCCATCGATGGCCAATCCTCCCTTCACATTCGTACGCTCGGCACCACGAACCAGCCGTCCGGCGGCCGATGAGGTCAGAGTCGGCCGCGGACGCCCCGTGGGGACCCACCGGCCGGGGGTCCGTCCCTCCCGGAGAGCGCTCGACGGCGCGGTGGACCCGTATCGTAGGACCGAGCGGGCGCCCGACGGAAGGTGGTTTGTCCACCATCTCGTCCACGAAGTTGTCCACATGGAACGGGCGTTCGGTGAACGGGCGTGCGGTCCCCTCGTCAACGACGGCGTCGTCAGGTCTCTCGCCGCCGGAGGCCGAGGCCCGGGTCGTCCGACAGGCGCCAGCGGCAGTCGTCGCCGAGGTCGAGGCCCTCGAACGGGTCGTCGGCGAGGAGGAGATTGCCGTCGAGGTCGACCCAGTCCGCGAGCGACGCCACGGCCGCGGAGGCCGCGATCGCGACCGACGTCTCCTCCATGCAGCCGAGGAATGACCGAAACCCGAGCTCCCGGGCGCGTGCCAGCATCCGTCCGGCCGGCCCGATCCCGCCACACTTCGCAAGCTTGACGTTGACGCCGGCGACGACCCCGACGAGGCCGTCCAGGTCGTCGATCGTGACCGCGCTCTCGTCCGCGACGATCGGCAGGGACGAGCGCTCCTGGAGCCAGCCGAGATCCCGCAGGGCATGACGCCCGAACGGCTGCTCGATCAGCTCGACGCCGAGCCGCTCCAGCTCCGGCAGGATCGCGACAGCGCCCTCCCGGGTCCAGCCGGTGTTGGCGTCGACCCGGATCGCACCATCGAACACGGCGCGAACCGCCTCGAGCGTCCCGAGGTCGTTCGAGCCGCCGACCTTGATCTTCAGGGCCGGGAATCGCCCAGCCCGGCGGGCCCGTTCGGCGACCACCGCGGGCTCGTCGATGCCGAGGGTGAAGTCGGTCGGCGGGATCGTCGCCGACAGGCCGAGCAGGCGATGCACCGGCTGGCCCGTGACCTTGCCGACGAGGTCGTGGAGGGCGATGTCGATCGCGCACTTCGCGCCGCCGTGATGGGCGATCGTACGATCCATCGCCGTCGCCGCCTCGGCCAGCCCCCCGGGGCTTGGCTCGGGTGCGCCGACGGCGGCCAGGAGGCGCGGGAAGACGGCCGCCATCGTCTCGGGCGTCTCGCCGTAGAAGCGATCCGGGTAGCCCTCGCCGAGACCCACGACCCCGGGGTGCCGATCGTCGCGGAGCTCGACGACGACCGTCGTGACGGCATGTCCCGCGTCGTGGTCCGAGCGGGCGATCCGGAACGGGTCGCGGAGCGAGAGCTGGAGCACCTCCTGGGTGAGATGGAGGCCCACCTCAGGCCTCGACCCACGGAAGCCCGTCGACGCTCGCCTCGACGGCTGCCCACAACGCTGTCGGGCCGAATCGGAACGGGTCGTCGACCGGCAGTCCCGTCTCGGCCGCGACACGGACGATCTCGGCCCGGGCATCCTCGGGCGACGTGATGGCCGACGTGTTGAGGGCGACCGCCACGACCCTGGATGGGGCGACCAGCCCGGCGGGCCCGTTCGGCGACCA
>DASUPH010000443.1:0-5386 GCA_036276275.1 Candidatus Limnocylindrales bacterium | reverse complement strand
GGCCTGATCGTCTTCGCCGCCTCGTCGATCGCGGCGACGTTCGCAACGGAGACGAGCCACCTGATCGCCGCCCGTGTCGCAATGGGGATCGGCGGCGCCCTGATCATGCCGTCGACCCTGTCGATCATCGTCAACGTCTTCCCACCGGCCGAGCGGCGTCGGGCGATCGCCGTCTGGGCCGGCGTCTCCGGCCTCGGCGTCGGTCTCGGGCCACTGATCGGGGGCCTCCTGATCGAGAACTTCAGCTGGAGCTCGGTCTTCCTCGTCAACGTCCCGATCGCCGCCCTCGCCCTCGGGCTCGGTCTTGTCCTCGTCCCGGAGAGCCGCGACCCGGCGGCGAGCCGCCTCGACCTGCCCGGGGCGGCGCTCTCGATCGGCGCCGTCGGCGCCCTCGTCTACGGGATCATCGAGGCTCCTTCGACCGGCTGGACCGATCCGCTGATCCTCGGCTCGTTCGCGACTGCCGCGGTCCTCGGCCTGCTGTTCGCATGGCGCGAGACCCACACCGCTGCCCCGATGCTCGACCTGAGCCTGTTCCGCGACCGTCGCTTCACCGCGGGTGCCCTTGCCATCGCGCTCACGTTCTTCGCGATGTTCGCTGTGATCTTCGGGCTGACCCAGTACCTCCAGTTCGTCCTCGGCAAGACCGCCCTCGAGGCGGGCACCCTCATGGTCACCCTCGCGCTCGGGATCCCGGTCGGAGCCCGGATCAGCCTGGTCGCCGTGGAGCACGTCGGGACCGGGCGGGTCGTCGCCGCCGCCCTGCTCGGCGTCGCCGCGATTCTCCTGACCCTGACCCAGTGGACACCCGCGACCGACACCTGGGTCGTCTCGCTGACGCTGTTCTTCCTTGCGATTGCGATGGCGAACGTCATGGCGCCATCGACCGGCTCGGTCATGGAGGCGGTGCCCGAGGCGAAGGCCGGCGTCGGGTCCGCCATGAACGACCTCCTCCGGCAGCTCGGCGGGGCCCTCGGGATCGCGATCATCGGATCGGTGATGAACACGGTCTACCGCGACCGGATGGCCGAGGCGGTGGCGGGTCTCCCGGCCCCGGCCGCGGCCGCGGCCGGCGACTCCGTCGGCGCTGCGGTCGCGATCGCCGCGCGGATCGGCGGCGTCGCCGGCGATGGCCTGGCGACGATCGCCCGAACGTCGTTCGTCGATGCCCTTGGGGTGGCCGCGATCGTCGCGGCGGTGGTCGCCATCGGAACCGCCCTCTTCGTGGCCAGGGCGATGCCCGCGGCCAGCCCAACCGCCGAGAGCGTCCCGACGGACGCCCTGACCGGTGCCGACCGCGCGGTCACCAGCTAGGCGACGACCCAATTCCCGTGCGACGGGCGGGCTAGCATGGACGGCGTGAGCGTCACCCGCACGACCAGGCAGGTCGCGGCGCGCGGACGGCCGCGCCACCCCGCCACCGACGGGGCGATCCTCGGCGCGACATTCCGCCAGCTGGTCGAGGTCGGCTACGCCGGCCTGTCGATCGAGACGGTTGCCGCCGCGGCGGGTGTCGCGAAGACAACGCTCTATCGCCGTTATTCGACGAAGCGCGACCTCGTCGTGGCCGCGCTCGAGAGCGGCACCGCGTTTGTCGCCCCGATCGACGCCGCCGATACGCGCTCCGCCCTGGAGGCGTTCATCCGGCAGGCCCTCACGGCAATGGTCGAGAGCGGTGCGATCCGGGTGCTCGGGTCACTGCTCGTCGAGGAGCGCCGCGACCCCGAGCTCCTGGTGGTCTTCCGGCGGCGTCTCCTCGAGCCGCGCCGCGCCATCGTCGTGGAACTGATCCGGCGCGGCGTCGAGCGCGGCGAGCTCCGCCGCGATGTCGATCCGCTGATCGTCACGGAAATGATCGCCGGCGCGATCTTCGGCCACCATGCGATCCTCGGCGAGACGGCCGACGACGCCTGGGTAGAGACCCTCGTCGATCATCTCTGGGCGGCGATCCGGGCGACGGAACCCGCCAGCAGTCCCCGCACGACCCAGATGACCCGCACGAGGAGCCCGCGATGACCCGCCCGCTGCGTGTCGGCGTCCAGCTGCCGGAGGTCGAGCGCGAGGTCCGCTGGCCGGAGCTGCTCGACATGGCTCGCGCGATCGAGGACCTCGGCTACGACGCGATCTGGGTCGGCGAGCACCTCCTCTACCGCTGGCCCGATCGCGATCCTCGTGCCCCGTGGGAGGCGTGGACACTGATGGCCGCCCTGTGTGCGGTCACCCGCCGGGTGACGGTCGGGCCGCTCGTGGCGTGCACGAACTTCCACAACCCGGCCCTCCTCGCGAAGCAGGCAGCGACGATCGACGAGATCGCCGACGGCCGGTTCGTGCTGGGCCTCGGCGCCGGCTGGAACGAAACGGAGTTCCGGGCGTTCGGGTTCCCGTTCGACCACCGGATCGCGCGGTTCGAGGAGGCGTTCACGATCATCCGGACGCTCCTGCTCGAGGGTTCGATCGACTTCGCCGGGACGTACTACCAGGCCCGCGACTGCGAGCTCCTGCCGCGGCCGCGCGCCGGAAGCCCGAAGCTCCTGATCGGTTCGAACGGCGAGCGGATGCTGCGGATCGCCGCCCCCCACGTCCAGGCGTGGAACACCTGGTTCGCCGATACCGGAAACAGCCCGGCCGGGGTCGCGCGGCTCCGCGACGTCGTCGACGCGGCCTGTCGGGATGTCGGGCGGCAGCCGGCGGAGATCGAGCGCACGGTCGCCGTCCACGTCCGGCTACCGGGGGGCCGCGGGCGAACCATGGGCGACGTGTCGCAGGTCGACCGGATCCGGCCACTGGAGGGCGAGCCGGAGACGATGGCGGCCGAGCTCAGGGCCTACGCCGCGGCAGGGATCGCGGAGGTCCAACTGGTCCTCGACCCGATCGACCGCCCCGCGATCGAGCGATTCGCACGGGTCCTGCCGCTGCTCGAAGGCGACGAATGACTGCACGAAAGGCCCCAAAAGGTACTTCTGTCAGGGGTTCAAGGCCTGCGAAGAGCGTGCTAGCATCCCGCCGTCTATGCGACATTCGAATCAATTTCACCGGGGGCGTCGGCGGCCGTTTCGGCTCGCCGGCGGCGCCACGCCCGCGACCGCGATGGTCGGGCTCGCCCTGATCGTGTTGATCGCGGCCGGTTGCGGCGGGGCCACGGCCGCCTCGTCCTCGCCGACGGCCCTGCCGACCCCGCTCGTGACCCCCGATCCCCATCTCCGGGAGCCCGTCACCGCCGACCAGATCTGGGGCGCCATCGCCCGCGGCCACATGAGCCTCGTGCCGAGCAACGCGACGATCAGCGAGGGGACGATCGTCAAGCGGATCAACGCGGACCTCGAGGGCTGGACGCTCCGGATCACGGCTTACACGAACGCCGCGGCGATGAAGAAGGCGAAGGTCTGGCTGGCGGGCGAGGTCCCGGGCACCGGCGACGCGCCGTACAACTTCGCCGGCCTCAACATCATGGTCGAGTACGGGCCGACGAGCCGGGCCGGGCCGCCGCCCCAGGCCGACCCCGAACATCGGGCCACTGCGGAGAAGCTCCTCGGGATTCTCGACCCGCTGCTCTGGCCGATCGATCAACACTCGGTCCTGCCGATCCCCTCTCGGACGATTCCACCCGTCGTGCCTACCGCCGCGCCGACCAAGGCGCCAAAGAGTCCGGTCCCGGCCAAATCCAAGGCGCCGTGACCAGCCCGCGGTCTCGTTCCGGTGGCCGCTCCGGCGAGGAGGTCTCCGACCTCGACAAGCGGATCATCGAGCACCTCCAGCAGGACGGCCGCCGGCCGTTCACCCAGATCGCCGCCGATCTCGGCGTCTCCGAAGCCGCCGTGCGGGCCCGGACGAACCGCCTGGTCGAGCGCGGCATCCTCCAGGTGGTCGGGGTGACCGATCCCCTGAAACTGGGGTTCCAGCAGATGGCGATGATCGGGATCCGCTGCGAGGCGGACCGCCTGATGGAGGTCGCCGCGAAGTGCGCCGAGATGTCCGAGGTCGACTACGTCGTGATCACGGCCGGGACCTACGACATCCTCATCGAGACCGTCTGCGAGGACAACGAGGGACTGCTGCGCTTCCTCGCGGAGCGTCTGCGAACGATCGACGGGGTCCGCGAGACGGAGACGTTCGTGTACCTCCGGATGGTCAAGCAGTCCTACCAGTGGGGCACGCGCTAGGCAATCCGGGCCGGTGCGCCGCCGCACCTTATTCATGGATCGGGTCGCGATCGACCGGATCGGACCGCATTTCATCGCCGCTCGACGGACTACCATGCACCCGCCGGGGCGCGCCGTCCCGACGTGCCTCATGAGGTCCCGAGCGTGCCGGTCGAACCGGTCCAGTCGCTGATCCTGTTGGCGGTCGTCGCCAACCTGGCGGTCATGGCCGGCGTGGTTCTCCCGCCGCTGCTGGGCCGTCGTGGGACGCTGTCCGCAGGGGGCACGAGCGCCGCCGCCGGCGACCGCCGCGCGGCAGAGCTGGCGGCGCTCGTCACCGACCCACGGGTCGATCTCGGCGACCCGGGGACAGTCTCGCCCGGGGCCTACGATCGCGTGGTCCGCATCGTCTCGTGGGTGTTCATCCTCGCGACCTCGACGATCGTGGCCGTGACCGGGCTGTGGAGCGAGTCGCACCCGGCGATCTTCGCCCTGCTCGCGGCGGCCGGGCTGTTCGTCCTGGTCGTCCATGACCTGCTGCCGGCCGGCGCCCTCGGCACGGCAAAGTTCATCCTCGAGGGCAGCGTCGCCATCACCTTCGCGACGCTCCTCGTCGTCCTGACCGGTCGTGACGCGAGCCCCTTCTTCTTCACGTTCCCGCTCATCGTCGGTGGCGCCGCCCTCGTCGTGAGCCCGCGGGTGACGCTGGGCCTCGCGTCGGCCGCCTGTCTCGCGTACGTGATCGCGATCGCTCCGCCGGGATCGGCCGTCATTCCGCCGCGGACCGTGGCGATCGTCGGGATCAACGTCACCGCCCTGGTGCTCCTCGCCTACGTCGCGATGGTTATCGCCCGAGAGCAGCGACGAGCGCGCGACGCGGCGATCCGGCTGTCGACGATCGACCCCCTGACCGGGCTCTTCAACCGGACCTTCTTCTTCGCGGCGGTCGAACGGGAGATCGCCCGGAGCGCCCGATCCGGTCGCGGCTTCTGCCTCCTGATGATGGACCTCGACGAGCTGAAGCTGATCAACGACCGGCACGGTCACTTCTTCGGTGACCGGGTCCTGCGCGGCGTCGGCGAGGTGATCCGGGCGAGCGGCCGGAAGATCGACACGTCGGCCCGGTACGGCGGCGACGAGTTCGTCGTGCTCCTCCCCGAGACGGACCCGACCGGGGCCTACGTCCTGGCGGAGAAGATCCGGATGGGGGTGGCCGATCTCCGCGTCGACATTGCCGGAACGATCCT
>DASUPH010000442.1:0-2057 GCA_036276275.1 Candidatus Limnocylindrales bacterium | reverse complement strand
AACGACCGGCCCTCGATCGCCGGGACCAGGAGATTGCCCTCGATGAAGGAGATCACGACAAACAGCACGGCGATCGCGATGAGCGGGACAGGTCCGAGTGTGAGCCCGAAGACCACTGCCGGGATCGCCGCGATGTAGGGACCGAACAGCGGGATGAGCTCGCTGAAGGCGGCGACGACGGCCAGGAACACCGCGTACTCGCCGATCCGGGGATCCACCGCCATCGCCAGGAGCATCATGCCGGCCCAGGTCAGCAGACCCAACAGCACCATCAGGATGGCCTCGGATCGAATGTAATTCCCGAACTGCCGGGCGACGATGCCGGAGACCGCCAGGATGTCGTCGCGCCACGGATCGGGCAGCCGGCGTTGGACCTCTGCCGCGAGGCCCGGTCGATCGACGACGACGAGGAACACGTAGAACGGCAACCCGATGGCCGCGATCGTGATGTCGAACACGCTGAACAGCGATGCGGCGACGCCGGGCAGCACCGCGAGGAGATCCACCGAACCGAGCGTGGCGGCGAGGCCCGACGCGTAGCTCACGAGGGCGTCATGGATCTGTGGATTGAGGGGCGCGTCGTCGAGCCATGCTCGGACGTTGTCGAGCGCCGTCGGTGCGGTGGCCACGAACGCAGCCCCCTGTGACATCAGGGAGCTGGCCAGGACCGCGATAAACGCGAAGAGGCTCAGGATCAGCAGGACGATCAGCGCGACGCTGGCCAGCCATCGCGGCGCGCCGCGCCGGGCGAGAGAAGTCACCGCGGGGTCAATGACGTATGCGAGGGCCAGGCCGACGACGAAGATGGAGAGTGCGCCGGCCGTCGCGAGCAGCACCACCGCAATGAGGACGCCCCCGACGACGGCAACGACCGCCGGCCGGGACGGGACCTTTACCGGCGCGTATCTCGGGGCTTTGGGGACCTGGGGTTGATCGCTGGCCATTGTCATGCCTGCCCTTCTACGGTTCGCCTCGGCCCCCTGAGGTGGTCGCCGGCGTCCCGCGAGCTTCACAATCGGGCCACACGGGATGAGCGGTCCTCATCCGATCCGGCCGGTTCAGGGTCCACCCGTGGGGAGGCATGTGCGACGATGCCGGAATGCTGCGGTCTGGGGCGGCTGCGCCGGCGGCGCTCCCGGGCGTCGTCGCCCGAGCGTCGCTGTTCGCACGCCTTTCGGCGGCCGATGGACGGGCCGTCACGCTGATCTCGGCGCCCGCCGGGAGCGGGAAGACCGTCCTGCTGCGGTCGTGGATCGCAGCCGCGGGACTCGCGTCCCGAACTGCGTGGGTCACCGTCGATCGCGCGGAGCACGATCCGCAACGCTTCTGGCTCGAGGTCGTCGCTGCGCTCCGCGCCATCCCGCACGCCGACGAGCTGGTCGAGCCACGGACCCCGACCCCCGAATTCGACGGCCAGGCGTTCGTGGATCGACTGATCGTCGAGCTGGACGGGCTCGACGACCGCGTCGTGCTCGTGATCGACGACCTCCACGAGCTGGCCTCCTCGCCGGCGCAGGGGCTGCTGGAGCGGCTCCTCGCTCGCCGGCCGCCCCACCTGCGGGTCATCCTTGCGACCCGCCACGATCCGCCGCTCGGGCTCCATCGACTCCGCCTGGTCGGCGAGCTGGCCGAGCTGCGCGGCGGGGACCTCCGCTTCACGGCCACCGAGACGTCGGAGCTCCTCGCCGTCTCCGGCGTTGCCGTGTCGGATGAGGCGGCGGCCCAGCTGCAGGCACGCACCGAGGGCTGGGCGGCGGGCCTCCGGCTGGCGGCGCTGTCCCTCGCCGGCCATCGCGACCCGGAGCGGTTCGTCGCCGAGTTCTCCGGCAGCGAGAGGACCGTTGCCGACTATCTCCTCGCGGAGGTGCTGGAGAGCCAGCCGCAGGAGGTCCGGACGCTCCTCCTCCGGACCTCGATCCTCGACCGCGTCAGCGGGCCGCTCGCCGACGCGCTCCTGGGGATGACCGGCTCGGAGCGGATCCTCCTCGCACTCGAGGCATCGAATGCATTCGTCATGCCCGTCGACTCGGAGCGGGTCTGGTTCCGCTACCACCAGC
>DASUPH010000441.1:0-7850 GCA_036276275.1 Candidatus Limnocylindrales bacterium | reverse complement strand
GTCGGGGTGAGGACGAGGGCCTGGATCGGCGGACGCGTGGCATTGCGCCGATCGTTGCCGGCGTGCGGCGCGTTCTGACCCCGCGCATCGGCGCCGGGCGCGCCGTTCCAGCCGGGTGTCCGGGCGCTGTTCAGGCGCTGGAGAAGCGGCAGGACGAAGGCCGCGGTCTTGCCGGTGCCGGTCTGGGCGCCGGCCAGCAGGTCACGGCCGGCAAGGACGAGCGGGATCGCCTCGCGCTGGACGGGGGTGGGCTCGGTATAGCCCTGGTCCGCGACGGCGCGGAGCAGCTCGGGCGTGAGCCCGAGGGTATCGAAGGACATGGGGAGAGGTGACTCCTGACGGGGGCCCTCCCGCCCGGTGGCGGGGCCCGGTCAGGGCACGGTTGGATCGGGATCAGGGTTTCGACCGGGGCTCCGCCCCGGTTTCGACCGGGGCGCTGACCGGAGCGCCCATCGAACACGAGACGCGGAGTCTACCCGACCTCTCCGGTTCGTGCGGACGGACCGATCGGCCGTGGGAACTCCTCATCCGGCCAGCTTCGTCCAGCGGGTGGCTGAACCGGCGGCGGAACCGGGCGAATCGAGCGCTCCTCCGTCCGTTCGTTCACTCGGTGAGCGAAACGGCGGCGGAACCGGCCAGTTCCGGCGTTCTTCCTTCCGTTCGCCCACCCCGTGGGCGAAACGGCGGCGCGCTTCAAGCACGCGGACGGCGATTGCATCGGACGCTTGGCCGCGCCTCGCCCCGGACGGTGGGCCGCGGCCGATCCATCACCCCAAACGGCCCGCGCCACGGTCCGAGCATCTCCTCGAACGTCGCGGGCGGGAATGCGTACCGAAGGACGAGCGCGTGCGTGGCACGCTCCAGCGAGCGCCGTGCCGCGGCCGGGATCGAGCCCGGGAGGGCAGATACGACGTCGCGACGGGCGAGCTCCGACGAGACGCGGAGGGCGTCGTCCTCGTCCGGCCGAAGGCCCTTCGGCCACGCCGGACCGGATCGGCCGATCGGGTCGCCGACGGCGGCCGTTGCGACGCGCCGCAACTCGGCCGGCGCCAGGGCCGCGATTCCCGCGATCGCCGCCGCGACTGCGGGGCCGTTCGGCCCGTACCGCGGCTGATCGACGGCGGCGCTCCAGCCACGGGTCAGTCGTTCCCGGACCCGGTCGCGAAACGGTTCGGAAAGATGCTCGTCGAGGAATGGCCCGAGGATCAGCTCCTGGGCGTACCCGACGGCCGAGTCGCGAATCGCCGCGTTCCAACGGACCGCCCGCGGGAGCCGCTCGTGGACGCGCTTCTCGACGGCCTCGAGAGACGCGACCTGGCCGGGCGTGAGGAATCGGGCGATCGACGCCACGAACGCGACCGGCGGGGTCTCGGCGAGGCCGAGACGATCCTGCTCGTCGCGGGTCAATCGTTCCACCCGTTCGAGATGCCTCGCCAGCGCCTCCTCGACGTCCGCAGGGCGGCGTTTCAGCGGCGCCGTGGCGGATGCCGTGGCACCGGATGGCCGGCGACGAGCCGATGGCGGCGGTGCGCCGCGACGGGCGGATCGCCCGCCGCCCGCGTGGCGTTCGCGGTCGTATCGGGCCCGGAGCTCGGGGTCCGATAACCAGTCGTGGGCGACGTTGATCCGTTTCGATCGATCGTCCGCCTCCGCGCCGCCGCCCGCAACGTCCGGATGGTGCTGCTTCAGGAGGGCTCGCCAGGCGACCTCGATCGCCTCGGACGAGGCGTCGATCGACAACTCGAGGCGGGCGTACAGGTCGTCGGCCGGGAGCATCGGGCGGGGCGGCATCGCCACGCCATCCTATCGGGCGTCTGGGCGACCGGCCGCCGGCGGGAGGTCGTCGGCATTCAACGTTTCTGGATCGGCGGCTGCAATCTTGTCCGCGACCTGCTGCGCCCTCCGCTCCTCCTTCTCCGTCGCACGTCGGTGCGTGGGATCCTCGCCGATGAGCCCGAAACCAGCGAAGAGCCCGATGGTTGCTCCCGCGAGGACCCCGTACTGGAGAAGCTGGTCGCCAGGCGTCCACGGGGTCGTGAACAGGAGCTCGGGCCCGCGGAACATCAGTGCCAGCCCGGTCCCGGCGCCGACCAGGAAGCTGGTCAAAGCGAGGAACCTGCCCGACCCTTCCCACCACGAGAAGAGGGCGGCAAGGTGGAGGCAGAGCGCGAAGAAGGCGCCGGCGCCGAAGGTGCCGCCGCCGAGAGTGGCGAGGCCGAGGCCGATGAGGAGCGCGATCTGGCTCGTGAGCACCCCGATCCGGCCCGGCGTCACGTCCGGGGCCGCGGGATCGCGCCGGACAAGGGCGAACAACGCGGCGATCGACAGGAGCGCGCCGCCGACGAACCCGACCTGCGTCCCCCGTTCGGCGAACGTCGGCGGGGCGGCGGCGATGAGCAGCCCGGCGACGGGCAGGCCGATCAGGGCCGTCGTGGCCAGCGAGACCGCAAGCACGGTCCCCGACCCGCGGGCCCAGCGGACGAGACCCACGGCGATCGCGATCGCGGCGCTCGGTCCGAGCACCATCGCGATCCAGGACGCCGCGCCGAGCGGCGGCGCGATCCGCTCGGGCGGAAGGGCGATGGCGGCGAAGGCGAGCAGGCCGATCAGGGCGACCCCCGCCGCCACCGTCGGGACGTCCGCGAGGCTTCGAACCCCCGTGTCCACGCCACCATCGTCGTCGGCGGCCGCACGGGGTCGGCGGCGCGACGCGCCGACCGCAAGGGCGGCAAGGGGCCCGATCGCCAGGAGTCCGACGAGCCAGGCCGCGGGGGACGTCTCGCCGCCCGTCGATCCACCGCCAGGCGCGAAGGCGACGTCCGGGTACAGGGAGTAGGAAAGCCCGGGAGTCGCCTCGACCGTCGCCACGAGCTCCCAGGCGGCCGAGCTGGGGCCCTGGTCGACGGCACCCGGCCAATCGATCGCAACGTCGATGTCGATCGAGCAACCCGTCGTGCAGCGCGCCGGATCGATGGCGAGCCGGGAACCGCGGGCCGTGCCGTCGACGGTCAGCACGATCCGCAGTGGTGGCTCGTTGAACGGCCACCGCTGCCGTGCCTCGATCCGGATCGACGTGGGCGGAGGCGGCGGCGTGGTGGACGTGGTCTCCTGGATCGTGAATGTCGCTGAGCGGTGGATCGGCGACATGCCCGGCTCCACCGTGATCACCGATGCGACGACGTCCGTGACGCTGGTCGGGTAGGCCGGCGTGGTGGCCGCCAGGGCGAACAGCACGAGCCCAAGGGCCGCGACGCGCGCGACGGACCGCGTCACCGACGAGCGGTCGCTCGACGGGCGGTCGCCTGCGGAGTCGCCACCCACTCTGCGGGCGCCGATCGCGAGCCACCAGCCGACGGCAACGGCGGGCAGCGCGATGAGATCGCCGGCGTCGAGGACGGTCGGAGCCGGCGCGAGCGCCTGCACGGTTCGACCGGCGAGCAGGTCGCCCGCAAGCCCGATCGGCCAGCCGAGGAGGCCGACGAGCCGGGCGTAAGCCTCGTTGGCGGTCGGGTCGAGCTTGACCGCGACGAACATCGCGCCGAAGGCGATGGCGATCATCGCCTCGGCCGGAGGCAGCCACCAGCCCCGGTGGGGCACGAGCGCGCGGCGCCGGACGAGCTGCCAGAGCGCGGCGACGGCGACCGGCCCGACGATGAGGGCCGCGACGTCGGACAGCTTGCCGGTCCACCAGCCGGGCCAGGCGGCCTTCAGGACGTGATCGTTGACGAGGAGCAGGGCAAGTGCCGCGAGCGTGACCGGATGGACGAGCGCGGCGCGGTCCCCTCGATCGACCCCCATGACGCGTGTCTGATCCGGGCCGTCAGGCCCCGCGGATCAGGGCCTCGACGTCCTCGATCGGGCGCGTGGACCGCTCCCCGGTCGCCCGGTTCGTGACCTCGACCCCGCCGGCCGCGAGGGATCGAGGCGACACCGTCAGGATCCATGGCATGCCGAGCAGCTCGGCATCGGTGAACTTGACGCCGGGCGATTCGTCGCGGTCGTCGTACAGGATGTCCCGCCAGTAGCCGGCGCCACGCGCGACCTCGTGGAGTCGCTCGGCGACCTCGTTCACCTGCGGATCCTTGTTCGCCCCGATCGCCACGAGATGGGCCGCGTAGGGCGCGACCTCCTCGGGCCAGACGATGCCCTTGTCGTCGTGGTGAGCCTCGACGATGCAGGCGACGTTTCGCCCGATCCCGATCCCGTACGAGCCCATGATGATCGGGTGCTCGCGCCCGTCCTCGCCGAGATAGGTGGCTCCGGCTGCGTCCGTGAACTTCGTCCCGAGCTTGAAGATGTTGCCGACCTCGATGCCGTTGCGGAGGATGACCGGCGAGCCGCAGGTCGGACACGGATCGCCCTCCTGGGCGTTCGTGATCTCGGCCGTCACATCGGCCGTGAAGTCGCGGCCGACGTTGACGTTCTTGAAGTGGAAGCCCTCGCGGTTCGCGCCGGCGACCAGGTTCGGCGACCGGGCGACCAGCTCGTCGGCGACGGCGACCGTGCCCTTCGCCCCAATCGGCGATCCGTAGCCGGGCTCCATGCCGGCCGCCTTGATCTCCTCGACGGTCGCCGGGCGGATGCCCGTCGACGCGCCGACCGCGTTCGACAGCTTCGTCTCGTTGACCTCGTGGTCGCCGCGGACGATCGCGGTCACGAGCCGGCCGTCGCCGGTGACGAAGAAGGCCGCCTTGGCCGTCTTCGCCTCCGGGATGCCGAGGAAGGCCGCGAGCGATGCGATCGTCGTCGTCCCGGGCGTCGCGACCTCCTCGCGAGACAGCGTCTCCTCGGGCTCCGGATCGGGCCGCGGGATCCGGGCGATCTGACGGTTCGCCGCATACCCGCACGTCTCGCAGAGGACGAGGACGTCCTCGCCGGCCGCGTTGAGGACCATGAACTCGTGGGCCAGGGAGCCGCCCATGATCCCGACGTCGGCACCAACGACCACCGTCTCGAGCCCGAGCCGCTCGAAGATCCGGATGTAGGCGCCCTTCTGGGCCTCGTAGCTCGCGTCGAGGCCGGCCTGATCGCGGTCGCAGCTGTAGGCGTCCTTCATCACGAACTCGCGGACACGGATCAGGCCACCCCGAGCCCGCGGCTCGTCGCGCCACTTCGTCTGGAAGTGGTAGAGCATCACCGGCAGCTGGCGCCAGGACTTGACGACGTCGGCCAGCAGCAGTCCGACGACCTCCTCGTGGGTCATCGCGAGGACCATGTCCCGGCCGTTCCGATCCTTGAACCGGGCCAGCTCCGAGCCGATCGCGTCGTAGCGGCCGCTCGCCCGCCAGATATCGGCCGGATGGACGACCGGCATCTCGATCTCCTGGCCGCCGATCCGGTCCTGTTCCTCGCGGATGACCTGCTCGACCCGCTTGTTGACGCGGAAGCCGAGCGGCAGGAGCGAGTAGATGCCCGAGCCGAGCTGGCGGACGTAGCCGGCCCGCAGGAGCAGCCGGTGGGATGCCATCTCGGCCTCGCCGGGGTCGTCGCGGAGTGACGTGAAGAACAGCTGCGATAGGCGCATCGGCGAAGGATACCGGGCGGCCGCGATCTGCTAGCGTTCCAGCCGTGCCCGAGAACCTGACGCCACTGCTTCTGGCCGTCCTCGGCCTTGCGGTCCTGTTCGATTACATCAACGGGTTCCACGACACCGCGAACGCGATCGCGACGTCGGTGTCGACCCGGGCCCTCCGCCCGGAACACGCGATCCTGATGTCGGCGACCGCCAACTTCGTCGGTGCCCTGACGGGCACGGCGGTCGCCAAGACGATCTCGTCGGGGCTCGCGACGACGCCGGGCGGGCCCGATGGCCAGACGATCGTGGCCGCGGCCCTGATCGGGGCGACGATCTGGAACCTGATCACCTGGCGGCTCGGCATCCCGAGCTCGTCGAGCCACGCCCTGATCGGCGGACTCCTGGGGGCGGTGATCGTGTCGGTCGGGACGTCGGCGATCATCGTCGACGGGGTCGTCAGCAAGGTCATCCTGCCGTTGATCGGCTCGCCGATCGCCGGGATCACGATCGGCTTCCTGTTCATGGTCGTCCTCCTGAACGTCTTCCGGCGAGCGAACCCGCGCCGGATCAACGAGCGGTTCCGGCGGCTGCAGGTCGTGTCGGCGGCGTTCATGGCGTTCAGCCACGGCTCCAATGACGCCCAGAAGACGATGGGGATCATGACCCTGGCCCTGATCGCCGCCGGGGTCCTGCCGCCCGACGCGCACATCCCGCTCTGGGTCATCGTCCTTGCGGCCTCGGCGATCTCGCTCGGGACCGCGGCCGGCGGTTGGCGGATCATCCGGACGATGGGCCAGCGGGTCGTCAAGCTCGACCCGGTCCACGGCTTCGCGGCGGAGACGACCGCCGCGTCGATCATCCTCACGGCGTCGCATTTCGGGATGCCGGTCTCGACGACGCATGTGATCTCGAGCGCGATCATGGGCGTCGGGTCGAGCGACCGGCTGTCCGCGGTCCGTTGGGGCGTCGCCGGCAACATCGTCATCGCCTGGATCCTGACGATCCCGGCCAGCGGCCTGGCGGCCGCGATCGCCTACGTGGTGATCTCGCCCTTCCTCTGATCGGCGGGCAGGTCGGCCGGGCGGCCGGTCCGGCCGGTCCAATCGGGCCAGCTCGGCCGGAGCCGATCGTCGCCGAGCTCGAGCCAGCGGATCGCATAGGCAACGCGAACGGGCCCGGGCGGCTCCGGCGGATCGATCGTGAGCGGGGTGAGGGTCGCGGCAACCGCGGCCTCGCGCCCGAAGGAATCGGCGAGGCTCCGGCGCGATCGGATCGGCGCCAGCTGCTCGCGGGTCGCGGCCACCTCACGGCTGAAGGCGGGTGTCGACCAGCGCCGCGGCAGGGATGCGGGATCGACGACGCGAACGACGACGTCGAGGGCGATCCGGGCGAGGTCGCGGGCCGCTTCGCTCCGGACGCCCGGCGCCGCGATCCGATCGAACCTGATGATGCGGGGCCGCGGCTCGGCGATGACCCGACCCCGGCGAGCGACAACCGTCATGAGCGCGACTCTGGGGCGCTTCGATCAACGGTCGATGTTCGCGATGTCAACGTTGCGGGGCGACGGGTGCAGGCCTCAGGCCGGCCGGCGGAACACGTAGCCGACGCCGCGGACGGTATGGATGAAACGCGGGGCGGCGGCATCGTCCTCGAGGGTCGAGCGAAGCCAGTGGACATGGACGTCGACCGTCCGCGTCTCGCCGGCGTAGTCGTAGCCCCAGACGTGCTCGAGGAGCTGGTCGCGGGTGAACGCCTGGCCGGGATGACGGAGCAGGAACGCCAGCAGCTCGAACGCCTTCGGCTTGATCGCGACCGGCTCGCCGTCGCGGAGGAGGCGATGCCCGGCCAGGTCGACCTGGACCCGTCCCAGGTCGATGACGGACGGCGTGGCCTCGCCGGCGGCCGCCTGCTCGGAACGCCGGAACAGCCCCCGGATCCGGGCCGACAGCTCGCGCAGGCTGAAGGGCTTGGTGACGTAGTCATCGGCGCCGAGCTCGAGCCCGACCACCTTGTCCAGCTCGGAGTCCTTGGCCGTGAGCATGACGATGGGCACGCCCGACTCGGCGCGGATGATCCGGCAGACCTCGATCCCCGATAGCTCGGGGAGCATCAGGTCGAGCAGGACGAGGTCGGGACGCTCGGCGCGGAACTTGGTCAGCGCCTCGCGACCGTCGGCCGCCGAGACGACCCGGAATCCATCCGCCTCGAGCGCGTCGACGAGCGTCTCGCGCAGGGTGGGCTCGTCGTCAACGACGAGGATCGTGCGTGCCATCCGGTCTCAGGATAGCGGCCCGTGTTAACACGCCGTTTCGCCGCCGCTAGCGTGCGACCGTGT
>DASUPH010000440.1:0-10578 GCA_036276275.1 Candidatus Limnocylindrales bacterium | reverse complement strand
CGTACGTCGACCGCTGGAACCACCGCGACGTGATGATCGTCAGCGACCTCCTCCGGGCCGCGGCCGTCCTGCTGATCCCGGTCGTGGCCGCCACGAACATCTATCTCGTCTACCCGTTCGTGTTCCTCGTGACGTCGATCTCGATCTTCTTCCGCCCCGCCAGGGTCGCGATCCTGCCGCGGATCGTCCGCCGGGACGAGCTCCTGACCGCGAACTCCGCGCTGTGGGCCGGCGAGACCTTCGCCGACATCATCGGCTACCCGCTGGCGGGCATCTTCGTCGCCTTCCTCGGGACGGCCCTGCCGCTCGCCTTCTGGCTCGATGCCGCGACCTACGCGGCCTCGGCCGTCCTGATCGCCTCGATCTTCGTCCCGCCGCTGCGACGGGCCGCGACGGCCAGACGCGGCACGGACGCGGACGACGCGCCGAGCGGCGTCTTCGCCGAGATGCAGGAGGGCTTCCGGTTCCTGCGTCGCGACCGGGTCCTCTTCGCCAACACGATCCAGGCGACATTCGCCCAGTTCTCGATCGGCGCCCTGACCGTCCTGACGCCGATCCTCGTCCGCGACGTGATCGCCGATCCGAACATCGAGCCGACGGCAGGCTACGCCTTCCTCGAGACCGCGATCGGCCTCGGCAACCTCGTGGGCGGGTTCACGATCGGGCTCATCGGGGCGCGCCTGGCGAAGGGCAAGACGGTCGTCCTCGGCTACGTCCTGTGGGGCCTGTCGATGGTCGGGGTCGCGTTCGCCGGCAACCTGCTCCTGGCCTTCGGGATCCTGTTCGGGGCCGGGATCGCAAACATGATCTTCGTCATCCCGAGCCAGACGCTGTTCCAGGAGCGGACGCCGGCGGAGCTCATCGGCCGGGTCGTCAGCTTCCGGTTCGCCCTCGTCTTCGGGTCGATGACGCTGGCAATGGGCGTCGGCGGGCTCCTCGCCCAGGTGGTCGGGGTCGTGGCGGTCCTCGCGGTCAGCGGCGTCGTCTCGATCGCGGCCGGGCTGGCCGGCTTCCTCGTCCCCGAGATGCGCGACGCCTGACCTTCGGTACACTGGCGCCCGCACCGGACGCCGCCCATCGCCTTCGGGCTGAACGGCGCGGCGCGATCCCTGTCCGAGCAGGCCGGGGACGGCCACAGGAGAGACACGAGCGGATGACCGAACCGAAGGACCCCTCGCCGGACGAGACCGAGCCGATCCCGCTGCCCGACGCGGGCGACGACGAGGCGGCGCGGGCCGAGGCCGAGGCAGCCGCGTCGGCGGCCGACGAGGTCGGGGGCGAGGAGGAGACCGCAACCGTCGTCGTCGAGCCGGCGGCTCCGGTCGCGACGGAAGCGGTCGAGCCGGAGCCGGTCGCGATCGTCGAGACCGAGGAAGAGCCCGCCTCGGCCGAACCCGAGCCCGAGCCGGTGGCGGTGGTCGAGGTCGAACCGGCGCCCGAGGCCGAGCCCGCGGCGGTCGAGCCGGAGCTCGAAGCCGAGCCCGAGGCGGAGCTCGAGGCCCACGACGCCGAGGCGGCGGTGACCGAAGTCGACGAGACGGACGCCGACGTCGAGGAGCCGCCACCGCCCCTCGCGGCCGCCGCCGTCGCGGCATCCACCGGCTCACGGACGGCGCGCGGCGCCACACCGGCTCCCGCGCCGGTCGCCGAGCCCACGATCAAGATCGGAGACCGGGCGTCGCAGATCTTCGTTGTCGCGACGGTCCTCGTCTTCGCCGTCATCTTCCTCAACGGGATGCTGCTCGGGAAGGGCGGCGCGTTCACCCCGATCGCCAGTTCGTCCCCGGAGTCGTCGGCATCCGTGGCGCCATCGGCCTCGGCGTCGGCGGCGCCCTCCGGATCGGGCTCGGTCGCGCCGTCGGGTTCGGCCGCCCCGTCGGGTTCTGCTGCGCCGTCGGGCTCGGTCGTCGCGCCCTCGGCCTCCGTGGCGCCGTCCGCATCGGTGGCGCCCGCCCCGTCCTGAGCGCCCGGTTCCGGCGGGCCCGCGCCTGGGCCCGCGCTATCCTCGGCGACGTGGCCGACCAGCCCGACGGCATCGATCCGCGCGCCCGGGACGAGCGCGAGCGCATGGTCGCGGTCCAGCTGCGGGCCCGCGGGATCCGCGACGAGCGGGTCCTGGCCGCCCTCCTCGCGGTCCCGCGCGAGCAGTTCGTGCCCGACTGGCAACGCCGCGCGGCGTACGCGGACGAGGCGCTTCCGATCCCGGCCGGACAGACGATCAGCCAGCCGTACATGGTCGCCCGGATGACCGAGCTGCTTGCGGTCGAGCCGGGCGATCGCGTGCTCGAGATCGGAACTGGCTCGGGCTACCAGGCCGCGGTGCTGGCGACCCTGGGCGGCAGGGTGACATCGATCGAGCGACACGCCGAGCTGGCCGCTTCGGCGCGGGAGCGGCTCGTCCGACTCGGGTTCGGGGATGCGGTCGAGGTCCGGGTCGGGGACGGCAGTGTCGGCGACCCGAACGGAGCGCCTTGGCCGGCGATCGTCGTCACGGCAGCGGCGCCGACCATCCCGCTGCCGTTGCGCGAGCAGCTCGACCCCGACGGCGGGCGTCTCGTCGTGCCGGTTGGATCGCGCGACCGGCAGGACCTGATCCTCGTGAGGCGCCGCGGCGACGAGTGGCTCGAGACCAACGACGGCCCATGCGTGTTTGTGCCCCTGGTCGGCGAGGCCGGGTTCCCGGCCTAGTCAGACCGCACACAATGAGTTGAATCGTTGCGACGACGCGACGGACCCTGGGTGAGCGCAACCAGAACTAGGTGAGCGTGTACCCAGAACGCCAGCGAATGAGGAATTTCGTCGTGGACGACGCTTTGGAAGCCATACGCCAAGAAGCCGACGATGATCGACGATTCGAAGCGATTTCAGGCCTAGTTCGAACTGATCCCGTCGGAGTCCGTGGTCCCGCATCCCGGCTCCTGCTTAGCTCGGCGGCGGACGAGCGGAGGCTTGGGGCCGACCTATTGGGACAGGTCGCGACCGTCGGCCCGGAGGCGCCCGACATCTCGCAGGTGCTCCAGGAGCAGCTGGAAGTGGAGCCCGAAGCACGGGTGCGAGCGGCGATTGTCACCGCGATTGGGCACACCCGATACAGCGGGGCGAGGGAGCTCGTTCGCTCGTTTGCCTCGGACACCGACGAAGGCGTGCGGTATTCGGTCGCCGTCGCGCTGCCGATCCTCGAACTAGACGACGCGGCGGTTTCGACGCTTCTCGAATTGACGACCGATTCGGACGACGACGTCCGTGACTGGGCGACGTTCGCGCTCGCCGAGAGCGACTATGACAACGAAGCGCTCAGAGAGGCGCTCATGGCGCGGACGCGTGACGCCGATGACGACACTCGAGCCGAGGCCTTCTACGGCCTCGCGAAGCGTCGGGATGCGCGTGTACGTCCGCTGATCGAAAGAGAGCTGCAAAGGCCTTCCGTCGGATCCCTCGTTCAGCGGGCCTGGGATGAGCTGAATTCCTGAGGATCGCGCGACCCGGTCCGGTCAGCTCCCTACACGAGTGAGGACGCGCGGGCGGATCCAATCGCGGTCCTGACCACCATCGTTGCACTCGCTCCGATGGTCGCGTGGGTGCTGACCCACTCGTCGCGCGACACCGCGGGGCAGGCTGCGGTCCTCGGCGTGACCACCGTGCTGTTCGCGGTCCTCGCGCGTCTGCCGGCCCCGCTTATAGCCGACCCGCATCCTGAGACTGACCCGCGACCCGATCGTCAGTGGCGGGGCTGGGACGTCTCGGCCTCCCACAGCACGTGCTCCGGCGTCTCGAGCTGGAACGTGGAGTGGTTGATGTCGAAGTCGTCGGACAGGCATCGGCCGAGATGGTCGAGCACGTCGCCTGGCACGCCCTCCGGGCCGAGGACGACGTGGGCCGACACGACGTTCATCCCGCTCGTGATCGTCCAGGCGTGGAGGTCGTGGACCTCGATCACGCCGGGCGCCTCGAGGATGTGCTGCCGGACGTGGCCCATGTCGACGCCCTTCGGGGTCGCCTCGAGGAGCACGTCGATGCTGTCGCGGAGCAGCGCGACCGTCCTCGGCACGATCAGGACGGCGATGACGATCGAGGCGACGGCATCGGCCGGGAGCCAGCCCGTCGTGGCGATGATCAGCCCGGCGACGAGGACCGCGGCCGATCCGAGCAGATCGCCGAGAACCTCGAGGTAGGCCGCTCGCACGTTGAGGCTCGCCCGGCGACCGTGCCCGAGGACCCGGAGCGAGAACGAGTTCGCGATCAGGGCGCCCGCGGCGACGACCATGACGACGCCGCTCGACACCGCCGGCGGTTCGGCGAGCCGCCGCCCGGCCTCCACGAGCACCACGACACCGATCCCGAGGAGGACGACGGCGTTGACCGACGCGGCGAGGATCTCGAGGCGATACAGCCCGAACGTCCGACCGGCCGTCCGGGGTCGGGACGCGATCCAGATGGCGCCGAGCGAGAGGGCCATGCCGACGACGTCGGCGAACATGTGGCCCGCGTCGGCGAGGAGGGCGAGGGAGTTGCTCGCGACACCGGCCACGAGCTCGACCACGAGGACGCCGGCGCTGACCGCCAGGGCCGCCGCCAGCCGCCGCGAATGCTGTGCGGCGGCGCTTCCGTGCTCCACGCGGGACAGGGTAGCCCGTCCTCGAGGCTGAGCGGCGCCCGCAGGCCCGTCGGTATACTCGGCCGGCCATGAGCCATGTGTTCGTCGCTCCCCACCCCGACGATGTCGCGCTCTCCTGCGGCGGCCTGATCGCCGGTCTCCGCGAGCTCGGCCAGCACGTCACGATCCTTACGGTGTTCTCCGGGACGGGCGGGGCGGCCGAAGACGGCGCGACCCTGACCGGCTACCAGCGCGAGGCGCTCGGGTTCGGCTCGAAGACGCACTGGCCGGTGACCGAGGCGTTCAACCGCTCCCACATCCGGGCCGACTACCCGGTCTACGGCGACCCGGAGCTGCTGCCGGCCTGGGCGGCGACCGACGACCGCCTCGAGGCGACCCAGGCCGATGCCGACCAGGCGGCGAAGCGCTTCTGGCAGCGATCGTCGTGGTATCGCCGGGCGAGCATCCGGAGCGAGCCGCTCGCCGGCCAGCCGCTGATGGACGAGCTGAGCACCCAAGGCGCGGTCGCGACCGAGGAGCTGGTGGATACCGCCGCCGCGGGCGATCCGATGGCGAAGCGCCGTCTCGAGGACGAGACGTTCGCTGCGTTCGCCGAGGCCTCGATCGTCTTCCTCGACCTGCCCGATGCCGTGTTCCGCGGCTACGAGAACGACGAGGAGCTTTTGGACGCGCCCCGCGCCGACGATGCGGCGCCGTTCGACATCCTTCGCCGCGAGATCGCCCGGCTGGAGCCGCAGAAGCTGTATCTCCCGCTGGGTGTCGGCAACCACGTCGACCATCAGCTCTGCCGCGACGTCGGCGTCCGATTGCTCGCCGAGGGCCGGCGGTGGGTGATGCCGGGCCCGGACTACGCCGGGATCGTCACGTTCTACGAGGACTTCCCATACGCCTGGTGGAACGACTTCGTCCATCTCGAGGACCTGCCGCGGACGGCCTTCGCGGACCTGCCGTCGACGATCGGGCTCGTCCCCGAGTACGCTGACATCGGCGACCAGCTCGAGCGGAAGATCACCGGCATCAACATCTACGAGAGCCAGATCGACCGGCTGTTCCAGGGGACCCAGGAGATGGCCCGCCAGGTCCGGGCGCACGCCCGCAAGGTGTCCCTCCTCGGCGGTGGCAGCGGCGCGGCCGAGCGCTACTGGGCGAGCCGCCCGGCCTGACGGCCGGAGCGGTCGTGCCCGCAACGTCGAGCATCGGCTAGCCCGCGGTGAGCCTCGGACTGGTCGACCGCGACGATCCGCGACGGGACACGATCCGCGATCCGCGCTGGCCGCCCACGCTGATCTTCCTGACCGGGCTCGTCCTCGCGGTCCTGGTCCGCGTCCCGTTCCTGTACGAGCGGGGCCTGACGGGCGATCTCGACCAGTTCGTCCTGTGGGTCCATGGCATCGCCACGCATCCGTTCGGCCACGCCTACGACATGGACATCTCTTTCCCGCCGGTCATGGTCTACATCTGGGGTTGGCTGACGACGCAGGATCCGCGGTTCCTGACCGAGACGACGTCCGCAGATGTCGTGATCCGCTTGTGGATGAAGTTCCCGGCGACGCTCTTCGACCTTTTCCTCGGGTACCTCGTCGCGATGCATCTCCGGGCGACGCCGTGGTGGGCCGTCCTCGGTGCCTTCGCGATCTTCTTCCACCCGGCGGTCATCGACGTGTCCGCGTGGTGGGGCCAGTACGAGTCGATCTACGTGTTCTTCGGCGCCCTCGCCTTCGTCCTCGCGGTCCGCGGCCACTCCCTGTTCGCCGCCGTCGCGCTCGCCGTCGCGCTGATGACGAAGCCGCAGGCCCTCCCCTTCCTCGTCCCGTTCGCGGCATGGTTTCTCGCCCGCGACGGGTGGCGCGGCGCGGCCCGTGTCGCAGCGGTCGGCGCGGCGACGATCCTCGTCCTGTGGCTCCCGTTCCTTGTCGCCGGCGGCGTCCAGAACTATCTCCACACCCTCTCGACGTACCAGGGCGACGTGTACGCGATCCTGTCGCTCCGCGCCTGGAACCTGTGGTGGCTCGTCCAGGAGCTCCTCGCCGGCGGGTCGCTGGTCTCGGACCAGGGCGCGATCCTCGGACCGCTCACTCTCCGCCACATCGGCTACGGCCTTGCGCTCCTGGGGGAGCTGGCGGTCTTCTGGCTCGTGTTCCGGGCACGGACCCCGCGGGCGCTCGCGTACGGTCTGGCCGCAGCCGTCCTCGTCGCGTTCTGCTTCCTCACGACCATGCACGAGCGCTACGCGTTCGGCGTGCTGGCCTTCGTGCTGCTGGCCTTCCCCGACCGGCGAGCGGCCTGGCTCGCCGCGGTCTTCGGCCTCGTCTTCACCCTGAACCTGCTTGCGGCGATCCCCCCGTCACCGGCGATCGGTGCCGCCCTGCCGGTCAGCGGCCCGCTCGCGATCGCCGGCTCGATCACGATGCTCGCGATCCTCGCGGCCCTCTTCTCACTTCTCCGCCGGTCGGCAGCCGAGGCGACCGTGCCGATCGACACGCTCGGGCTGCGCTGGGGCGGGCCATGAACCCCGACTCGCGGGCCCGCATCGTCCGGGCCGTCCTCGCCACGGTGTTCGGGCTCGAGCTGGCGTGGATCGCGTTCGTCCTCGTCCAGCAGTGGCAGACCAACCCCACGTTCGGGCTCGACTACCGCTGGCACGTCGACGCCGCCCGGCGCCTCCTCGACACCGGCACGCCGTACTGGCCGTGGCAGATCGCCGGCCCGTACGAGATCTCCGACGGGGCGATCCTCTACCCGCCCACGGCGTTCCTCCTGTTCATCCCGTTCATCTGGCTGCCGGCCGTCCTGTGGTGGGCGGTGCCGATCGCGATCCTCGCCGTCGGCATGGCCATCCACCGGCCGCCGCTGTGGGCCTGGGTCGTCATCGGGGCGATCCTGAGCTTCGAGAAGTCGCTCAACGTCTTCGTCTTCGGCAACCCGTCGATGTGGATCGTCGCGGCGATCGCCGCCGGCACCGTCCTGTGGTGGCCGTTCATCCTCGTCGTCGCCAAACCGACGTTCGCGCCGATCGCCCTCATCGGCATCCGCCACCGCTCGTGGTGGATCGCCGCCGCGATCCTCGCCGTCGCCTCGATCCCGTTCGCTCGCGTCTGGCTCGACTGGCTCGCGGTCGTTCGCAACTCCAACGTCAGCCTGATCTACAACCTGCCGACGCTGCCGCTGATGCTGGCCCCGTTGGTCGCCTGGCTAGCCGGCGTTCGTCGGCCGCTTGAATGGCCGAAGCCGCGCCCGCAGCGCGACGAAGTACCACCGCAGGTAGTGGGGTAGCCACTTCCGGAGCTTGAAGTTGCTCTGGCCGGCCGTCCGGTCGCGCCACGTCGTCGGGACCTCGGCGACGCGCCGGCCGGCGGCCGTCGCCTTGACCGTCAGCTCGAGGGCGAGCTCGAAGCCGGCCGTGCTCTCGATCGGCGTCGCGTCGAGGAAGCCGCGGGCATAGAGCTTGAAGTTGTTCGTCGGGTCGTGGGTCCGGACGCCGCCGAGCCAGTGGAGGCTGAGCCCCGCGGCCCGGCTCATCAGGCGCTTGACGAGCGGCCCGCCGACCTGGTGGCCGCCCCGCATGTAGCGGCTGGCCGCGACGACATCCGCCCCGTCGCGGGCGAGGCCGACCATCGAGTCGACGATGTGGGGCTCGTCCGAGCCGTCCGCCATCGAGATCAGGACGTACCGCCCGGTCGTCCCGGCGATGCCGGCCTTCATCGCGTTCAGGACGCCCCGGCCGAGGTCGTTGCGGAGCCCGCGGAGACCCGGGATCTCGGTCGAGAGGCGGGCGACGACCGGCACCGTCGAGTCGCCGTCGAAGTCGTAGACGACGACGATCTCGTGAGGGGTCCGCACCCCGGCCGACAGCGCCCGCAGGACCGGCTCGACGGCCTCGCCCTCGTTGTAGACGGGCACGACGATCGAGAGCTCCGTCGTGGTCGCTGCGTCCGCAGCTCGCGTCATCGAGCGCCGCGCCGGCGGGGCGCGACCCGACCCCGTGCCGGAACCATGACGACCGCGCAAGGGGACTCCTGGCGTCGCGCAGGCGGCAACGGGGGGATGGCAGTCATGCGCGGCATCCCGCGATTATCGTCTGCCCATGCAGCTCGCGCCGTCGCTCAATGCCCGCCGATGGGTCGCCACGCTCGAGGAGTTCGTCCGGAACGAGCTGCTCCTGGTGGGGATTCTCATCGCCCTGGGGACTGTCGTGCCGGTGATCCTGGGGGCCGCGTCGGGTGCGCTGGACATTCCCCGAAACGACGACTGGTCGTACCGCCGAACCGCCCTCGACCTCTGGCAGACCGGCAGGCTCGAATTTGACGGCGTCGCTGCACCGATCCTCATCGGGCAGGTCCTGCTGGTGCAGCCGTTTCTCTGGCTGACACACGGGAGCAGCACGGGCTTCGCGTTCGCCGGCGCCATCGTCTCGCTGGCGGCGACGCTCGGCGTCTACGCGATGGCCCGCAACCTGCTCACGCCCGCGCGGTCGTTCCTGGTCACGCTGTCCCTCCTGCTCTTTCCGGGCTACCTGGCCTACGGCACATCGTTCATGACCGATGGTCCCGCGCTGGCCGCTCAAGCGGGTGCGATCGCGATCGGAATGAGCGCCTTCGTCGTCTCGCCGACGAACCTCCGTCGCCTCGCTCTGGCGATGGCCATCGCGGTCATCGGGTTCAGCATCCGTCAGTTCGCGCTGGCTGCGGTCGTGGCGCTGGCGCTCGCGGCCATCGCGCGCGAGCCTCGACGGATGGGCACGTGGGGCGTGGCGCTGGCCGGTATCGCGTCGTGCGCCCTCATCGATGTCGCCCGCTCCGCAATTCCGCTCCCGCCCGTCGTCCTCACACCGGACATCTGGTTCGCCACCCGGATCCCACAGGCCGCCGTGACGATCAGCCTGATGGCCCTTCCGGCGGCCGTGATCGGCATCATCACGAACCGGCGGGAGTTCCGCCGGCGTGACGCGTCGTTCGGCGCGATCCTGGGCGTCGGCCTCGCGATCCCGATTGCCGCCCACTGGATCCGGTTCAGGGACTTTCCGGAAGCGTTGCTCGGAAACCTCGCGACGCAGCAGGGGGTCCTGAACGCGCTCGATGTCCGAGCCGACCGACCGTATCTCTTCACGGATTCCTTCTGGTCGGCGGTCAACGTCCTCGGCGTGATCGCCCTCGTCGTCGTCGGGGCGGCGATCAGCGCAGGCGTCGGTGCCCGTCGCCGCCGTGCGGGCGGCTCCGCGCGGAACCTGCGCGAGGTCGGCACGCCGGTGGGGCTCGTGACCACCTTCGTCGTCGTGACGACCGTGGGCCTGGCGGCCTACGGTTCCCTCTGGATCGTGTTCGATCGATACCTCTGGCCGCTGGTCCCGGCGCTGGCGGCCCTCCTGGCGATGCCGCTCTCCGGAACGTCATCGACAGAGCCGACACAGGAGTTCGGATGGGGCCGCGTGCTGCGGCCCCCGACGGTGGTGCCACTCGCGATCCTGACCCTGCAGGGCATCCTCGCGCTCACGCTCATGGTCAACGCGATGGCATTCGACGTCGCGCGCTGGCGATCCGGGGAGGCCCTGACGGCCGCGGGTCTCGCCGAGGACACGATCGACGCGGGATACGAGTGGGTCGGGGCTCACGCGACGACGCCTGCGGATCTCTGGCACGCTGTCCCGGAGAACCCGTCCAATCGGTGGTGGGCGCTGTCTCTTACGTGCGGGGTGGTCACCGGCTCGGGGGAACCGCCCAGTCAGGCTCGGCTGGTGGGGGTGGAGAGCTACCGGCTGTACCTGTTCGCAGGACCGATCGTCGTCCTCTACCTCTATCGGTCTGACGACCCGTCGTGCGCAGGCGTCTCTGGCTGAGGGCGTCGCCGCGCCGCGAGGTCAGCCCTTCGCGCTGTTCTTGGCGTGAGTGCCTTCGTGACGCGGGACGCGACCCGACTGCTCGGTCGCCCCGCCCGTGCCGGGACCGGTCGCCTTGGTCTGGTCCTGG
>DASUPH010000439.1:0-3884 GCA_036276275.1 Candidatus Limnocylindrales bacterium | reverse complement strand
AAGACGTACACGTCTGGCTGCTTGACGAGGGCGCGCGCGATCGCGAGCCGCTGGCGCTGCCCGCCGGACACGTTGGTGCCGCCCTGGGCGATCGGGCTGTCGAGCCCGGCCTCCATCCCCTCGACGAACTCGCGGCCCTGCGCGATCTCGAGCGCCTTCCACAGGTCCTCGTCCGTCGCCTCCTGGTCGCCGAAGCGCAGGTTGCTGGCGATGGTGCCGCCGAACAGGAAGGCCTTCTGGGGCACGATGCCGATCCGCTTCCAGAGGTCCTCGAGGCCCATCTCCCGGACATCGATCCCGTCGACCTCGAGCGATCCCTTCGTGGCGTCGTAGAAGCGCGGGATCAGGTTGATCAGGGTCGACTTGCCGCTGCCGGTGCTGCCGACGATCGCGGTCGTCTCGCCGGGACCCGCCCGCACGGCGATGTCGAGGAGGACTGCCTGCTCGGCGCCCGGGTAGCGGAACTCGACGTCGTTGAACACGACCTCGCCGCGACGGCTCTCGTCGCTCGGGCTGACCGGCCGCTCCGGCTCGCGGATCATCGGCTCGGTGTCGAGCACCTCCCGGATCCGGCCCGAGGAAACTGCGCCGCGCGGGATCAGGATGAACATGAAGACCGCGGTCAGGACGGCGAACAGGATCTGGGCCAGATACTGCATGAACGCCGTGAGGTTGCCGATCGACAGCGCCCCGTCGTTGACCCGGATCGCCCCGAACCAGATCACGGCCACGGTCGAGAGGTTGAAGATCGCGGTCATCGTCGGGATCGTGATCGCGAACAGGCGGGTCACCCGGAGCGAGGTGTCGAACAGGTCGCGACTCGCGGTGTCGAAGCGCTGCTCCTCGTGAGGCGTCCGAACGAAGGCCCGGATCACGCGCACACCGGCCAGCGTCTCGCGCATGACCTGGTTGATCCGGTCGAGCTTGACCTGGACGGCCCGGAACAGCGGGATCGCGCGGCTCATGACGAGGGCGATCACGCCGGCCATCAGGGGCAGGACGACGACGAGCAGGCCCGACAGGGGGACGTCGGTGCGGAGGGCCATGATCACGCCGCCGACGATGAGGATCGGCGCCGAGATCATGATCGTCAGGGCCATGAAGACGACGAGCTGGACCTGCTGGACATCGTTCGTGTTGCGGGTGATCAGCGACGCCGCACCGAACTGGTTGACCTCGACCTGGGCGAACGTCTCGACCTTGGCGAAGATCGCGCTCCGGAGGTCCCGCCCGAAGCTCATCGCGACCCGGGCGCTCCAGTAGACGCTGATGATCGCCGCGATCCCGAGCAGGCCGGTGACGCCGAGCATCAGGCCGCCGATCCGGAGGATGTAGTCGTTGTCGCCGCGGGCGACGCCGTTGTTGATGATGTCGGCGTTGAGATCGGGCAAATAGAGGTTACCGATCGCCTGGACGAGGAGGAGCGCCATGACGAGGAGGAGCTGAGAGCGGTAGGGGCGGAGATAGGTCCGCAGCAGGCCGATCACGAGCCCGGATCCTTCGTCGGGCTGACCTCGGAGCTCGTCGCAGCCCTCGCCCGGCGAATGGCCCGGAGCCCCGTCAGGAAGGCCGTCAGCTCTGCGTCCGAGAGCTGGCTCAGGAGCTTCTTGAGCTTGTCCTGGCGATGCCGCCGCAGCCGGGCGAAGACCTCACTGCCACGCCCGGTCGGGTGGACGGAGACGATCCGACGGTCCGTCTCGTCGTGGCGTCGCACCACGAGCCTGCGCTGCTCCATCCGGCTGACGATCCCGGTCGCGCTGGCGACCGAGACGTCGAGCTCCTCGGCCAGGCGGCCCATCGGGAGAGGCCCCTCGACCTCGAGGATGGTGAGGACATGGACGTGGATCAGGCTGAGGGACCCCGACAGGAAGCTCCGGAATGCCGACATGCGCTCGTGCGGGTTCCACGGGGTCATCTCGTCGAGCAGGCTCTCGACCAGTTCCCGGCGCGTCCGCCCGTCCGGGCGCTCGCTTGCGTCGCCGTTGATATTCAATGTCACATTGATAATCTAGCTCGCACTGACCGCCGCTGTCAAGGCGAGGCAACTCCAGGTCCGCGGTTTCGCGTCCTCAGAAGTTGAAGCACTCGAACAGGTCGCCCGTGATCGAGAGGCCGTCCCGCGGCGGAGCGGGCGGGCCGACGAGGGCACCGGGCGCGGCCGCCTGGTAGTCGCCGCCGACCGGGGTCGCGGTGTCGAAGCGGTGGTTGACCGAGGCCAGCGTCGGTAGCCCGTACACCCGCTCGATGAACTTCAGGATCGAGCCGAAGTCATAGGTCGTCCCTTCGATATGGCCGGGCTTCGCATGAGGCGAGATCACCCAGCACGGGACGCGGATGCCGAGCCCGAACGCATCGACCTGCGGCGGGGCGACGTGATCGAAGTAGCCGCCGTGCTCGTCGTACGTGAGCAGGTAGGCCGAGCTCTCCCAGTTCGGGGACTCACGGAGCGCGGTGACACACTCCTCCTGGATCCCCATGCCGACGCCGACGCTGGCCGGCGGATGCTCGTCCCAGCCGCGGGCGTAGCTCGGGATCAGGAACGAGACCTGCGGCAGGCGGCCCTTCCGTGCGTCGTTGAGGTAGCCGCCCATGCTGCCCCGTGTCCGGTTGTCATGGGCGTACTTCTTCCAGAACACGGCCACGTTGTCGGTGTTGCCGTACGGGACGCTGTCCCAGCCGAGGTTGTAGATCTTCCAGGTGATCCCGGCCGCGTCGAGCAGGTCGAGGATCATCGGGTAATCGAAGATCCCGTAGCCCCACTGGCCGTTGGTGGTGATCCCGCCGGAGGTTCCGGCCATCAGGTAGAAGCGGTTCGGCCAGGTCGGTCCGAGGAGCGAGCAGAAGAAGCGCCCGCAGAGCGTCGAGTCGGCGAACAGCGAGTAGTAGAAGGGCAGCTCCTGGGCGGTGTAGTAGCCCATCGCGTTGATGCCCGAGTGGGTCATGAAGCCGTCCATCGCGCCGCCGTCCCACTGGCCGTGGACCGCATCCCAGTCGTGCGGGACGTCGGGCGTGCCGAGCTCCGTGAACCGGTACGGCGCCTGGAAGCCGCCGCTTCCATCGGGCTGGCTGTAGCCCGGAGGCGGACCGAAGCCGGCCGCCTGGACCTGCGGCGCGTAGCCGAAGTAGTGGTCGAACGAGCGGTTCTCCTGCATGGCGACGACGATGTGCTCGATCGGCGTATCGGCCGCGAGCACGGACCGGGGGCGGATCGCGGTCGTCCACAGCCCTCCCCCCGCGATCGCCGCGCCGGCGGCGAGAGAGCCCTTGAGGAACGTCCGACGAGTCAGGGCGGGAGCAACTGTGCGGCGGGGCGTGCGCGGCATCCAAGCCTCCTTGCCCGCCGGCGATGGATTTTCGGGTCCTGGGTCCACGACTCGGGCGGGCCTGCAACCGTGTGCCGCTCAGGGTAGGCCGATCCGAGCGTTGATGGGTCGCCTGCGCCGACCCGCCGGTCCGACGAGGTGGCGGGGAGGTGGTCAGCTCCGGCGCGGACCCAACACCCGGGCGTCGGGGATGAATGCTCGCAGGCGCCGTCTCAGCAACAGGATCTCGCGGTCGATCAGGCCGAGGAGGGTAAGCAACCGCTCCTCGGTCGTGCCGAGCTCGAGCATCGCCTGACGTCGCGGCTGTTCGATCTGGGGGATCCCGGCGAGCAGGTGCGACAGGACCGTGGGGTCGTCCGGGATCAGGACCCGGCGTCGACGGGAGGGCGTCCCCGAACCCTCATCGGTCGGCTCCGCGTCGCCTTCACCCGTCCGATCGGAAGCCGCGGTCGCGCCGGCGTCCCTGTCCGCCGCCGCTTCGGCCCCCTCGTCACCTTCGTCGCCTTCGTCGTCGTCCTCGTCGGGCTCCGTTTCGACCTCGACTCGCACGTCGATCTCCTC
>DASUPH010000438.1:0-3321 GCA_036276275.1 Candidatus Limnocylindrales bacterium | reverse complement strand
GGCGGGACGATCGTCTCGATCCCGAGCCGGTCGCCGGTCCGTCGGATCCGGGCCGCGATCTCGCCCCGGTTCGCGACGAACAGGCGCTGGATGGTCGGGGACCGGTCGGGGGCCGTCGGCCCGGACGCGCCCGGGGCATCGAACGCGTCCAACGCGTCAGACGCGACACGCCACCGCCCGCCGACCCGTCGGGCGGGCAGTCGGCCGTTGGCGATCCAGCGCTGGACCGAGCGCGTGGTGGCGCCGATCCGCGCGGCGGCCTGGCTCGGGCTCAGCTCATCGGGCATGTGTGACGCGATTGTCGCGTTGTCGGCCCCGCGTGACAAGGGACGTGCCCCGGAGGCCTATCCCTGCGCGCCCTGCCAGATCAGGATCAGACCGAACACGACAAACGCGACAGCGTCGGCCGCGACCATCCCGGCCCGTCGAGCCGAGCCATTTCCCGACGGGTTCCTCGTGGGTGGCCAGGGTCGCTATCGCCACCCCACGACCAGCGCGATCGCGAAGACGATGAGCAGGCAGATCGGAAGGAGCAGCTCCTGGACGGCATGCCACACGAGAAACCGGGCCGGGATCGAAACGCGACCGATCGTTCGGCTTGCCTCCGCGAATGCCGCCCGCCACGGGAGACGGTTGCTTGAGTTGACCCACGCCGTCGACCAGGCGAGGGAGATCCGGTGATAGGGCTGATCGGCCGGGGGGAGCGCCTCGATCGCCGCAAGCGCCCCGCGCGGATCGACGGTCCCGGAACGCATGCCGTCGAAAGCGGCGACGAGGCGCTCGCGACGAGCCCGATCCTCGGTCGTTGCAGGCTGGAAGGCATCGACGAGGGCCCGCGCTTCGGCGAGCCGGTCGGTCATCAGCAGGATCGACGCTCGGGTCAGCTCCGGCGCGGATTCGCCGGAGCCGGCAAGCCATCGATCCGCGCCGGCGGGCGTCCGCGGCAGGTCGGACATCCGGCGGCGTTGCTCGGCTGCGAGCCAGGCCATCCCGCGCCGGATCCGCCACCCGTCGAGGTCGAGCGCGGCCGGGACCGTCGTGATGACCAGGGCAATCAGGATCGTCGGCCACAACCCCAGGCCCGGCTGGGCGTACACGAATCCCCCGACGGCCGCCGCGAGCACGATCGCGACCACGTTCTGCCAGGTCGGCGGCCCAGCGTCCCGAAGGAGTCGCCGAGCGGGAGCGGGAGCGATCCGACGACGGATCGCCCGCATCACGAGCGCAGCTCGTCGTCGGGATCCGGCGCCCAGCCCGGTCGGCGCTTCTCGGTGAACGCGCGGAACCCTTCCTGTGCCTCTTCGCTGACTCGTTGCCGCGCGATCACTCGGGCCGTGTGCCACTTCGCCGAGCCGTGACCGAGCCCGCGCACCTCGCGGACGATCGCCTTCGCTGCACGGACAGCCGTCGGGCCGGAGGCGAGGATGTCGGCTACCGCCTGGTCGACGGCCGCGTCGAGCGCCTCGACCCCCTCCACGACCTCGTGGACGAGCCCGATCCGCTGGGCTCGCACGGCATCGAACCGACGGCCGCCGGGAAACAGCGCCCGCGCATGGGTCTCACCGATCCGGGCGATGACGAACGGCGAGATCACCGCCGGCAGGATCCCGAGCCGCGTTTCGGTGAACCCGAACCTCGCGCCGGCCTCGGCGATTACGAGGTCGGCGACGGCGCACAACCCGGAGCCGCCGCCGAGGGCCGGGCCGTGGACCCGGGCGATCACGGGGACCGGACAGGTATCGATCGTCTCGAGCATGTCGGCCATGGCCATCGCGTCGTGCTCGTTGGCCTCGATATCGAGCTGCATCGCCGCACGCATCCAGTCGATGTCGGCCCCGGCGCAGAACGACGGCCCGTTGCCGGCCAGGACGACTGCCCGCAATTCGGTCGGCGTCTCGCGCTCGAAGGCCGCAAAGATCTGGCGGAGCTCCGCGATCAGCGTCGCGTTGAAGGCGTTGTGGACGTCGGGGCGGTCGAGCGTCACCCGCGCGACGGCGTCGTTCGGGCCACCGCGTTCGAGGCGGACGAGGTCGGTCACCCGGGCATCGTAGCGGGGCCCATCCGCGGGAGTCAGTCGACCGCCGGATCGAACCGGTAGTGGGTCCGCGACCAGATCCGCGGGATGCCCATCGAGGTCAGGTTCGCCGCCGAGACATCGTCGAGCTCGGCGGTCGCCATGACCCGCCGGCAGCCGAGCGTCTCGGCGGCCCGCGCGCGATGGGCGATGAGCGCCCGCTGGATCCCCCGACCGCGGGCCTCGGGCAGGACGGTTCCGGCGCCGAGCCAGGCGACCCGTCGGCGGGTGAACATCGCTGCCGCACCGACCTCGCGACCCCCCTGCCGGGCGATGACCTGGTGGTACCCACGAGCCTTGGCAAGGATCGGTGCGAAGCGAAGCCATGCGCCGGCGAGCGGCCCTTCGATCCCGAAGCCGGCGACGAACAGCTCCGCCCAGCGGGTCGCCTCGCCCGGTTCGATCGGCCGGATGTCGAGCCCTTCGACCGTCGCGTCGGGGACGGTGGCGATGTCTCCAACGTGGACCCCGACAGGCCGCTCGCCGACGGCGCCGGGGAACGGCGGCGCATCGAGCCCGGCGACGAGCCAGCCCGTCGTTCGCGCGGCCCGGTAGAGATCCAGGAGCTCGGGCAGGATGATCGGGATCTGGCGCAGCCCGAAGGCCCGGTTGAAGACCGACCCGGGCAGCTCGGCGCACGCTGCGGCGGCCGCGTCGCCGCGTTCGAGGATCCTGACGTCGTAGCCGACGGCAGCCGCGGCCCGCCACATCGCGAGCCAGGCGTCGCGGTCCACCCCGTCGAGCACGTCGAGCAGGTGGTGGATCTCCGCCTGGGAATCCGCGCTGGGTGGCAGGACCCGGATCGGGTCGCCGGGCCGGACCTCGCCGTCCGCAAGGACGCGGGCGTACATCCGGGAGTCGTCCGGATGGGTCAGGATCGAGATGCGGCCGGACTTGCCTTCCCGGAACGAGCCCTTGATGACGTCGCATGGATTGGCCGGCGCCGACAGCTCGAGGACCAGGTCGTCGCCGATCGCGAGTCGCGTCCCGACGGCGAGCCGGGCCAGCTCGATCCCGCTCGTCGTGAGGTTCTCGCCGACCGATCCGGGCTCGATCGGGTGGCCGTCCGCCTGGACTCGCTCGATCGCCTCGATCGCGAGGAGCGCGACCGCCCGATGAGGACCGCCGTGGACCGTCGAGTGATGGTGGGCGTCGCCGTCGAGCCCGAGGGGTCCGACCCAGGCCCGCTCGACGGGCTGCTTCGGGACGCCGCCCGGCGAGAGATTGACCTGGAGGACGCGACCGTC
>DASUPH010000437.1:0-2038 GCA_036276275.1 Candidatus Limnocylindrales bacterium | reverse complement strand
TCGAAGACCGGCCCGACGCCGGCCCGATAGAACGGGCTCGGGTCGCCGGTGTACTCCCGCCAGGCGGCCGGGCCGGGATCGGCGTGGTGGGCGACGGCCAGGGTCGGTGACCCGTAGCGGCCCGAGGCGATGACCTCGGCCATCCAGCGAAATCGCTTCGTCGCCGCGCTCCCCGGAGCGCACAGGAACACGACTCCGCGCTCCGCCGCCGTCGCGATCAGCCGGTCCGCGTCCGCGACAGAGCTGGCGAGTGGCTTCTCCGAGTAGAGATGGAGACCGGCCTCGAGGATTGCCTGGTTCACCTCGCCGTGACGCGGGGCCGGCGTGAGGTCGATCGCCGCGTCGACATCGTCCCGGCGGAGCATCACGTCGAGGTCCGTGAACGGCGCCGCGGCCGGTGACCAGGCCCGGACGGCGTCGGCGGCGGCCGCGGCAGCGTTCGACCGGGGGTCGACCAGCGCACGGATCGTCACGCGGTCACCGAGCGCTTCGAGCGCCGGCAGGTAGTGGCGATACAGGACGTCGCCACAGCCGACGATCGCGAGTCGCAGCTTCGCGGCCGTCATCCCGGCCGCTGTCCGATGAAGATGTCGCGCTGGTAGGCGTCCGTGGCCGACCACGACTCGAACCCTGTGGCCGCGAGCAGCTCGAGCCAGACCTGACGCGGGAACAGCCCCTCGACATGGCGATCGTGGTGGGCCTCGACCGACCCGTCCGGGTGCCGGAGCAGGACGGCGTAGTCGACGAGATAGGTCGTGTCGGTCGGGTCGGGATCGGTCGTCCACTCGAGATAGCGGAGCGCTCGGCCGGGCCGACCGTCTGCCTCGGGCGGCGCGTCCTCGCCTCCGTGGTCGGTCGCCGCGGCGAAGGTCTCGCGAACGTGATCCGGCATGAAGACGGCCACGCCGCCGGGCCGGAGATGGTCGAAGGCGGTGGTCAGCGCGGCCCGCAGGTCCGCCTCCGAGGTCATGTAGCAGATCGCGTCGTGGATCAGGACCGCGTCGAATGCCCGGCCGAGCTGGAGCGTGCGCATGTCGCCGACGAGATGCTCCGTGTCCGGGTTGATCGCCCGGCTCAGCTCGAGCATCTGCGGCGACAGGTCGGTCAGTGTCAGGCGGAGGTGCTCACGCAGGTGCGAGGCGGTGTTGCCGCCGCCCGAGCCGAGCTCGAGCAAGGTCTCGAGCGGCCCCTCGACCCGCTCGCGGAGGAAGCCGAGCACGGCCGCCGCATCGTCCTCGTAGTGCTCCGGCGGCGTCAGGAGATGGAACCATGGCGCGAGGTCGCCGTAGATCGTCGGCAGCGTCATCCCGCGCGCAGCTCCTCGGCCAGGAGCTCCATCAGCAGGCCGTCCCGCCACGATCCGTCCGGGAACCGCTGATAGCGGCGGAGCCGTCCGACGGGCACGAACCCGACCTTCTCGTAGGCCAGGATCGCTGCGGTGTTGTCGGCGGCCGGGTCGATCGTCAGGCGATGATGACCGCGACCCTCGATCAGGTGGCGCGCGACGATCCGGATCGCCTCCGGACCGAGTCCCTTGCCGCGGACGGCGGGATCGAGGAAGAGGTCGATGCTCGCATGGCGAAACTCGGGCTCGTTCTCCTCGCTCGCCTGGATCAGGCCGACGAGCTGCCCATCAACCAGGATCGCGAAGATCGTGACGTCGGGCTCCTCCACCAGGTACTCCGCCTTGACCCGGGCGAGGTCGTAGGCCGGCCACCATCGGGCGACGTCGGGCGTGGCGAGGATCGAGGCCAGGCCTTCCGCGTCGTCTGCGACGACCGGCCGGAGCGTCAAACGCGGACCTCGGATCTCCATCGCCACCAGCGTAGCGGGACTTGCGGACCGCGGTCCCGCGCCTACACTCCGGGCCATGGGCAACACCCCGACGGAGGAGCAGTGGCGAGCGATCCTGATGGGCGATTACCCCGCCATCAAGGCCCTCCGCCGGGCGTTCCGCCGCCTGCCGTCCGCGCCCCGCTGCAAGCTCTGCCACGCTCCGTTCCACGGGGCCGGCGGATTCGTCCTGCGGCCGTGGTTC
>DASUPH010000436.1:0-2875 GCA_036276275.1 Candidatus Limnocylindrales bacterium | reverse complement strand
ACGGGCCGTCCGTGATGCCCCCCTTCCGGACGGTCCTGGCGTTCTTCGGCCAGCCGAGCTCCTCGCCGCCGACGATCCGCCCGGCCGCTCCGTGGTCGCCGAACCAGGCCATCACCCGCGCGATGTCGGCTTCCTTCTCGGCAACCGACATCGCCTCCCAGGACGCGACCCGCTCGGGTCCCGCGAACGTGATCAGGATGTAGCGCACGGCTTCGCTCCTTCGTTGACGGTCCGCCGCCGGGGCGGGCTCACCCGGGCGACGAACGGAGCGCGAGGACTCGACATTCTCATGACGGCGCCGGCGACGGCAGTGCGGACGAGGGCGCGCGCGGGAGGATCGCCTCGATCTGGGCGACGGCCCGGGCTTCGGTCATCGGCGCCGGGACGATCGAGCGGATCGCCCCCTCGGGACCGATGAAGAACTGCGTCGGCAACCCGTACAGGCGCCAATCCCGGAAGATCGCACCCGTCGAGTCGGTCGCGATGGTGTAGCCCAGCTGGTAGCGACGGACGTAGTCGGCGACGTTGGCCGGGCTGGATTCCTGGACGCTGATCCCGACGACCACGAGCCCGCGGTTGCGATAGCGCTCGGCGAGATCGCGGAGGATCGGCGTCTCGGACTGGCAGGGCGGGCACCACGACGCCCAGAAGTTGAGCCAGACGGCCCTGCCCCGCAGGTCGAGGAGCCGGACCGGCTGGCCGTTGAGGTCGCTCAGGTATGCCGTCGGGCCGGTTGGGCCCCCCACGACGAGCTCCGGCGGGATCTCGCCGACCTTCAGCCCGTTCGTCGGCGCGGGCCCGAGCACGAACTGCGTCGGCTGGGGGTCTCCGGGGCCGATGCCGCCGGGCGTCCCGAGGGGCGTCGTCACGATGACGAGCAGCACCGCCGTGACGACGACCACCAGCGCCCCGGCCAGCAGCTGGCGGCCACCGAACGGCCCGATCAGGCCGTGGCGCTTCGGCCGATGGCTGAAATTGGGGCGATCGGTCACGCCGACTCAGATCGCCGTGTTGAACTGGAAGTACTGCGGCAGCAGGGCGAGGAGGTTGAAGAGCATCGCCAGCCCGATTGCGACGACGAGGGCGCCGCCGACGATCGACACCACCCGTCCGTGCCGGACCAGCGGCCGGAGGAGCCCCGGCGCGCGGTCGTAGACCAGCGCGATCGCGAGGAACGGCAGTCCCAGGCCGAGCGTGTACGCCGCGAGCAGGACGCTGCCCTGGGCGACCGTGGCGCTCGAGGACGCCATCATCAGGATCCCCCCGAGCATCACCCCGATGCATGGCGTCCAGCCGACCGCGAAGATCGCCCCAAGGCCGAGGCTCGCGAGCCAGCCGCCGCGGCTGCTGACGAGCCGCCCGCCGAGGCGGTCGCCGAACCCGCCGCCACCGGGCGCCGCGAGCGACATCGTTCCCGTCGCGCCGGCCACCGATGCCGACGCGCCCGCATCGAGCGGCCGCCATGTCCGCTCCAGGCGCGGGATGCGGAGGACGCCGGCGAGGTTCAGCCCGAGGACGATCAGGATGATCCCGCCGACCTGGCGGAGGACCGGCATGACCGGAGCGAGACCGGCCGAGGCGAACGTCGCCGTGATCCCGAGGAGCGTGAACACGAGGCCGAACCCCGCGACGTAGGCGAGGGCATGACGGAAGGCGGTCCATCGGGATGGCGGCGCGCCGTCGATCGAGCCGGCGACCGCGACCGCCGTCAACTGGCCGAGGTACGCCGGGACGAGCGGCAGCACGCACGGCGACAGGAAGCTCAGGAGGCCGGCCGCGACGGCGAGCAGGATCGTCGGGTCGCCGGTCACGCGAGACTCCCGTCGAGGGCCTCGTCGAGGAAACGGCGGAGCGTCGCCGCGGAAGTGACCAGCTCCAGGCGCCGACCGCCGAGCTCGACGACCGGGATCCGGTCGAAGAACGCCCGCTCCCACTCGGGGTTTGTGGCGATGTCGCGCTCCCGGATCGCGGCGGTTCGCCGGCCGCGGGCGGCACGATCCTCGAGCAGGCCCTGGACGATCGCCCGCGTTTCGTCGCACAGGTCACAGCCCGGGCGGGTGTACAGGACGAGGTCGGGGAGGGGAGTGGTCATCGCTCGGAGCATTCTAGGTTCGAATGCCGTTCGGCTGGTCCGGCCCGGGTCCATCCGATCGGGCGGCTGGACGACGGCCCTCCGACCACCGATGATGCACCACTCGACGGGACTGGCCCGCCGGTCTCCACCTGGGATGGGCGATGGCCGTTTCCGAAGACACGCTGCAGCGACGACGCGCGATCCCGTTCCGGCGACCCGGCGTGAAGTTCTTCGCGTTCGTCGTCTCGACCGTCCTCGGCATTGCCCTCGTCGCGGGCGGCGTGGCGGCGTATCACCAGTCGCTCATCGGGCGGATCATGCCGGGCGTCTCGGTCGCGGGGACCGCCGTCGGCGGCATGAGCCAGGACGAAGCGCGGACGGCGCTGACGGAGCAGTTCCGCAGCCTGTCGGATGGCGGAATCACCCTTCGATCGAACATCGGCTCGACGACGATCACCTTCAGCGACGTTGGCCGCGCCGCGGACGTCGACGCGATGGTGGCAGATGCGTTCGCCCTCGGTCACGGCGGAACATGGCTGGACGAGACGATCGCCGGCCTCCGCCTCCGCCTGGAGCCCGCCGCGATCCCGCTCAGGCTCCGGTACGACCCCGCTCGGGCGTCGGCCGCCGTTACCGCCTTCGCCGGCCGAATGGCGCTCGGGTCGATCGATGCCACGATCGTCCACGCGACGAACGGCTTCGCGGTGACCCCGTCGGTCGACGGGAGTCGGCTCGACGAGACCGTGGCGCTGGCCGCCGTCGATCAGGCAATGCGCGACCCGGCCACCCCGTCAGGCACCA
>DASUPH010000435.1:0-3577 GCA_036276275.1 Candidatus Limnocylindrales bacterium | reverse complement strand
TCCGATGCCCTTCCACCAGCCGGCGCGAACGTCAGGAGGTCACGCGGACGCGCGTCGCCTCCGGCACGATCTGGAAGAAGGTTCGGCCGCGGATGAGCGGGATCTCGACCCCGGCTGCGTCGAACAGGCGGGTCGTCGCGGTCTCGTTGGCCTTCCGCCAGGTACCCTTCACGAGCTTGCCTTGGCGGAGCACCCAGGCTGGTCCCTTTCCGATGTCGCCGACGACTGGGCGGGCGTGGCCGGGCTCGATCTTGCTGTCGGTGTGGAAGGACTGAAACAGGATGACGACGTTCGTCGTGGTCACCCGCTTGCCGTCGGCGGGATCGATCTGCGCGTGGCCGTCGACGCTCCGGAGGTAGCGGTTCGTGGCCCTGTCGTAGCTATAGGCGATGAGGCCGGTTCGATAGGGGATCCGGACCGCCTGGCTGGCGGCTCGCGAGGCGAGAGGCGAGGCGTCCACGAACGGGCGACGGAAGATCTCCGGACCGATGGTCGCGGGACCGCCGAGCTTGATCGCCATCGCGCGCAGCGCCTTGGTCAGGGTGTAGCCATTGTGCGGCGCGTGTCGGGTCTTGATCCGATGGTAGGCACGGGCGCCGGAGCCCAGGGCATCGACGTTCGTAAAGAGGGTCTTGTTGTGATCGCGGAGATAGTCGCGCGCGATCTGGTCGCCGCCGTAGTGGCCGATCGCCGCCCGGATCTCCGAGGCCCAGTGGACGAAGTAGATCCGCCCACTCCGAACAGGCCCGATGTCCTTCGAGTCGCCTTCCTGGTAGACGAACATGTATCGGGTCTCGCCACCGTCGGCAGGCGCCTGGTAGACGAGCGACGCGCCGTTGAACCCTGACTGCGGCCGGGCGACACGGTTGTCGTCGATCAGGACGGCGATCGGCAGGCGGTGGGCCAGGGCGTCGGCGACGCGGGCGCCGGTCAGGTCGGCGATCCCGACGAGCAGAGGCGTCGTGGGCGATGGCGAGGGTGCCGCCGGCGTCGGTGTCGGCGCGGGCGTAGCCGTGGGTGACGGCGTCGGATCGGCGACGGCGATGACGGGCGGCGCGGTGGGGGCAGGTCGGAGGATCAGGACGCCGCCGACGAGGGCGGTGGTAAGGGCGGCGGCAACGATCGCAATCGTGCGACGGCGCGGATGACGAAGGCTCGCGACGGTCATGTTGCCACGGTATCGGACGAGAACCCCATCAGACCTCACCCGAAGGTACTAGATCGAACCGGTCCTCTCGGCCGGGATGACGTGCTGACTTGGCTCGCCGGTCGGGCGGTTCAGGCGAAGGCGCCGACGAGCACCGGAGCGAGCGCATGTCGGCATGCGTGAGCGAGGAGCGCAGGCGGCAACGCACGCATGGGCCGTCCGACCGGCGAGCGCTACATCATCACGAGGCCGCCGTCGACGGCCAGCACCTGTCCGGTGATGAAGGCGGCATCGTCGGACGCGAGAAAGGCGACGGCGTTGGCGATCTCGTCGGGCGTTCCGAACCGGCCGAGCGGGGTCCGGCTCGTGATCTCGGCCTGGAGCGCCTCGGGCAGGTCCTTGGTGAGCTCGGTCAGGACGAAACCGGGCGCGACGGCGTTGCAGGTGATGCTCCGCGACGCCAGCTCGCGGGCGGTCGCCTTCGTCAGCCCGATCAGGCCGGCCTTGGCGGCCGAGTAGTTGGCCTGGCCGGTCTGGCCGGCCTGCCCGCTGACCGATGTGATGTTGACGATCCGGCCGCCCTTCGCCTTGAGCATCGGGCGCGTGACGGCCTTCGTCACGTAGAAGGCCCCGAAGAGGTTCGTCTCGAGGACCTCGCGGAACGCCTCGACGCTCATCCGCATGATCAGGTCGTCGCGGGTGATCCCCGCGTTGTTGACCAGGATGTCGAGCTTCCCGAACGCCTCGATGACGGTCTTGACGAGGCCGTCGGCCGCGTCGGCATCGGACACGTCGGACTGGACGGCCAGGCCCTTCCGGCCGAGCGCCTCGATGTCGCCCACGGTCGCGCTGGCCGCCGCCTCGTTGCCGCGGTAGCTGAACGCGACGTCTGCTCCCTGACCGGCCAGGCGCAAGACAATCGCCCGGCCGATCCCCCGCGAACCCCCGGTCACGAGCGCCGTCCTGCCGGACAGGTCGATCATTGCGGTGGCCTCCTCAGCGGCGGGGCAGCTTGGTGGCGGGTCGGGCCTTCTGGCCCGCGGCGTCGGAACCGGAAGGCCGGGTCAGCCCATGGGCCTTCTGGCCCGACGGGCGCGAACGTCCGGAGCTGCCGTGAGGGTCCTTGGACGTCCCACGGCGACGGAGCTTGGGGTCGGGTCGGCTTGCCATCGTCGTCAGCCGATCACGACCCACGCGACAAACGTCGCGGTGGCGAGCGCCTTGTTCAGGTAGATCGTGATCTGGCTGAGAGCTGTGTTGATCGAAACAGCTTGGATGTAGTAGCCGGCGCGATTCGTCTGGAGGGTCGCAAATCCGAGGCTTGTCGAACTGAGGCCGCCGGGCACCGCAACGACGACCGAGCTCTTCGTCGCCCCGATGGACACGCGTCCGCTCCGATTCATTCGAACGACGCCCTGGACCTTCAGAGCCGTCCGGCCGTTCTCGGCGCCCGCCCAGACGCCCACGTCGGCGCCGGAGGTCGGCGCCGTCGCGATGCCGGTCCAGCCCTGGACGCCCGTCGCGTGATCGACGTCACCGATGATTCCGACGGCGCCGCCGGATCCGTAGACTCCGACCGCTCCGTATGCCTCGACGCCATAGCCGGTGACGGCGTCCCCGAGGACCGCCGTACCCTGGCTGCTGCGTCCCCAGACGCCGACACCCGTCGCGGCAGGATTGTCGCCGAGCACGCCGACGTTGTCTGGATACGCGGCTGGCGCGAAGCTGCCGCCGAGACCGACGACGCCAACGCTTCCTCCGGTCGACTGCGAGACGAGGCTCGGGAACGTGGTCGATGAGCTCGAAAATCCCGCTGCCGGTCCGCCACTCGTGGCACGCACTGCGGTTCCTGTCACCGACGATGCCCACAACCCCAGCCCGTCCAAACCAGCAGCCGCCCTGACGCCAACTCCGCTCTGTGTACTGCCAGTGACCCCTCTGCCGGCGGTGCTCGTGCCCACGACCGCCAGGCCCGATCCGCTCGCGACCGCCGAGAACGTCGTTCCGCCGGCGGTCGAGTTGGTGAGGGTGGTCGGCAGCGTCGCCGTGTTCGCGTTGCCCGCGAGGACGGGGTCGCCGTCCGCGGCCGCGACCGACGCCGGTCGGAGCAGGCTCGATGCGGCCGCCGCGGCGACACCACCGATCGCACCGGCGAGCACGGATCGGCGGGAACGGGGCGTGACTGGGTCCATCGGCTGGTCCTCCCTCACCAATTCGGCCACGTGCGAGCCGACCACGGGCGTGGTCTCGTCAGGGTACAGGTGGCTCGACCTCCCTGCCTCGTGCTCGTCGGCTCGTCAGCCGACGGGCTGTTGGGTTCGTTCCGGCTCGCCGGGCGCGACGTCGTCGAGTGGCACGTCCACGGAGCCGGGCCGGTTCATGAGGTCGGCCAGGGCATCGGGGATCGGGTCGACGGAGTCCCAGTCGACC
>DASUPH010000434.1:0-5977 GCA_036276275.1 Candidatus Limnocylindrales bacterium | reverse complement strand
GGAAAGGCCGGATGCGGGCGGGACCCTCGAGGAGCTCGAAGCGCCGGTGGCGGGCGAGCCGCCGACGACCGAGGAGATTCCGCATGGTTGATCGGATCCGCGGCCGCGGCCGGGACCATGCCGCGGCCGGCGCGGCCACCGCCGATCCCGCCGGGAGCGCGGCCCCTTCCGACCCGAAGCAGGCGACCTGGGATCGCGTCCAGCTGGCCCGCAACCTGCGCCGGCCGCGGATCCTCGAGCTGGTCGGGGCGATGGCCGACGACTTCATCGAGCTGCACGGGGACCGCCTGTTCGGCGACGACGAGGCGGTCGTCGCCGGCCTCGCCCGGATCGGCGACCGCCGGATGGTCGTCATCGGCCAGCAGAAGGGCGCCGACACCGACGAGAACATCCGGCGCAACTTCGGGATGCCGCATCCCGAGGGCTATCGCAAGGCGATGCGGGTCATGGAGCTGGCCGAGCGGTTCGGGCTGCCGATCGTGACGTTCGTGGACGTTCCGGGCGCCCACCCGGGCCCCGAATCCGAGGAGCGCGGGATCGCCGAGGCGATCGCCCGCTCGATCGCGCTGATGAGCCGGCTCCGCACGCCGATCGTCGTCGTGATCACCGGCGAGGGTGGTTCGGGCGGTGCCCTGGCGATCGCCGTCGGCGATGTCGTGATCGCCCTCGAGAACGCCGTCTACTCGGTGATCAGCCCGGAAGGCTGCGCCGCGATCCTGTGGCGGACCGCCGACGAAGCCGCGACCGCGGCCGTCGCGATGAAGATGACCGCACCCGAGCAGCAGGCGCTCGGCGTGATCGACATCGTCATCCCCGAGCCGGGTGCCGGCGCGCACACCGATCCGGCCGAAACGGCCCGCCGGATCCGGCACGTCGTCCTCGACCAGCTGGACGCCCTCGCCGCGATCCCGCTCGACGTGCTCGTCGAAGAGCGCTACCGTCGGTTCCGCAACCTCGGCGCCTATCGCGAGGTCGAGGCACCGCCGCCCCCGGCAGCGGAGCGGCCGGGCCTCGCCGATCGGCTCCGCAACCTGCTCGACCCGGGCCGTTGGTCCGGGATCCCGAACATCCCCGCCGGCCGTCGCGACGAGCTGCCGGCCCGTGACGAGGTCTGACCCACGTGACCGACGGCCAGCAGCCGCCCAGCAAGGGCGCCGACGACGGCGGGCGAACCGGGTCCGAACGATCGACCGCGCGCGATCCACGGTCCGCCCATGATCCGCGCACTGCAAAGCAGCGCGCGGCCGACCACGCCGCGATCGACCGTCTCGCGGACGAGCTGCTGCCCGCGCTCGTCGCCAAGCTGGCGGCGACCGGTCTCGGCGAGATCGAGGTGGGCGAGGGATCGTGGACCGTCCGCGTCCGCCGGCCGTCCGACGGCTCGGCCGGTCACACGCGCCGCGCGACCGATCGAGCTTCGCGTTCCCAGCCGGGCCACGCCGGCCACGGCCATACGCCGGGCGCCTTCGAGGGCCACCGCACCGCGCGCGAGGCGAAGTCACCGGCCGGACATTCGACGAACGGCTCGTCGCCGGGAACGGGCGAGAGCCCGAAGCTCGACCCGGCCCAGGCTCCGGCCGCCGCGGCTCGCCCGGGCGACGAGGGCGGCGACCGCTACCGCACCGTGGCCACGTCGCCGGCCGTCGGGGTCTTCCAGCCGCGACCCGAGGCAAAGGCGGGGACCCGCGTCCGGTCGGGCGATCGACTCGGCGCCGTCGACATGCTCGGCGTCGCCCAGGAGGTCGTCGCGCCCGCGGACGGGATCGTCGGGGCCAGCCTGGTCGAAGCCGGCCAGACGGTCGAGTACGGTCAGGAGCTCGTGATCATCGAGCTGGCCGGCCGGGCACCGGAGCGCGCCACGGAGCGGAGCGAGGCCTGATGCTCCGCAAGATCCTGATCGCCAACCGGGGCGAGATCGCGCTGCGGGTCCTCCGGGCCTGCCGGACGCTCGGCCTCGAGGCGGTCGTCGTCTACAGCGAGGCCGATCGAGAGAGCCTTCCGGTGCAGCTTGCCGACGAGGCGATCTGCATCGGTCCCGCGGACGCCCGGCGGTCCTATCTGTCGGCGCCGGCCGTGATCAGCGCCGCCATCGTGACGGGTTGTGACGCGATCCATCCGGGCTACGGCTTCCTGTCCGAGGACGAGGGCTTCGCCGATGTGGTTCGAGCCCACGACCTGACGTTCATCGGTCCGCCGGCGCCCGTCCTCGAACGGTTCGCCAGCAAGGAATCGACGCGCCGGTTGCTCGGCTCTCTCGGCCTTCCGACGATCCCCGGTTCGAACGGCATCCTCCGCGACGACGCCCAGGCGCTCGACGAAGGGGAGCGGGTGGGCTATCCGCTCCTCATCAAGCCGGCGGCCGGGGGCGGCGGCAAGGGCATGCGGATGGTGCGGACATCGCGCGAGCTCGAGGCGTCCCTGAACGTCTGCCGATCGGAGGCGCGGGCGGCGTTCGGTGACGACTCCCTGTACCTCGAGAAGTGGCTGGAGGACACCCGCCACGTCGAGGTCCAGGTGGCGGTCGATCGCTACGGCCGCGGCGTCCACCTCGGCGAGCGAGATTGCAGCGTCCAGCGCCGCCACCAGAAGATCCTCGAGGAGGGCCCGACGCCGGCGATGTCCGAGGCGGCCCGGGCCGAGCTCTGCAGCCGGGCCGTCCGGGCCGTGGTGTCGGCCGGCTACGAGAACGTCGGCACGCTCGAGTTCCTCGTCGACCGTGACGGCAACTTCTACTTCATCGAGATCAACTGCCGGATCCAGGTCGAGCACCCGGTGACCGAGATGCTGACCGGCATCGACCTCGTCGCGACCCAGATCCGGATCGCCGCCGGCGAGCCCCTCGGCTTCAGCCAGTCGGACGTCACGCTCCGCGGTCACGCGATCGAGTTCCGGATCAACGCCGAGGACCCCGAGCACGACTTCCGGCCGTCGGCCGGGACGATCGAGCGCTACCTGCCGCCGAGCGGGCCGTGGGTCCGAATGGACTCGCACCTGTTCGCGGGATACGAGGTCCCGCCCTTCTACGACTCGCTCCTCGGCAAGCTGATCGTCTGGGGGCCGACCCGCGAAGCCGCGATCGCGCGATCGCGAGTCGCGCTGGCCGAGCTCCTGATCGAGGGCATCGTCACGAACATCCCGATCCACCAGGCGCTGCTCGCGAGCGAGGCCTTCCTCGCGGGCCAGATGACCACGAACCTCCTCGACCGGGTCGGCTCGTCGGCATTCCTTGCAGCGGCGGCGCGAGCGTGACGGTCGCCGCCAACGGAGCCATGTCGCGGCGATCCCGGGCCCGCCCGTGCCTATGCGTACCTGCATCCACCTCGCCGTGTGATGCGGTGGTCGACCGGCACACTGGACCCTCCACCAGGAGCTGCGCGTGACCGACGCCCCAACCGAAACTCCGCCGAAGCAGGCGACGATCCACTCGACCCGCGAGATCGAGGCCCTGATCCCGCATCGCTGGCCGATCCTGCTCGTCGACCGGATCATCGAGTACGAACCGGAGGCGAAGCGGATCGTCGGGATCAAGGGCGTGGCCGCGACCGAATGGTTCTTCCAGGGCCACTTCCCCGGCATGCCCGTGATGCCCGGCATCTTCCAGGTCGAGGCGCTGGCCCAGACGATGGCCGTCTACGTCGCGAAGCAGCCCGGCTTCGGCGATCGGATCGGCCTGTTCGCCGGGATCGACGATTGCCGCTTCAAGCGGGTTGTCGTCCCCGGTGACGTCCTTCGCCTGGAGGTCACGATGGAGAAGCTGGGCAGCCGCTTCGGGCGAGGGCGCGGGATCGCCAGCGTCGACGGTGAGCTCGCCTGCGAGGCCACCTTGAGCTTCGTGATCCCCGCCGAGGGCGTCCTGCGGTGAGCCGTCTCGCCGGCGGGATCCAAGCATGAGCGCGCGGGTCGCCGTGCTCTCGGACGTCCACGGCAATCTCGAGGCGCTCGAGGCGGTCCGCAAGGCGATCAAGCGCGAGAAGCCCGACGCGGTGATCGTCGCCGGCGACCACGTGATGAACGGCCCCGATCCGGCCGGCGTCGTCGACGCCCTCCGCGAGATGGAGGCAAGCGGCGCGACGATCGTCCAGGGCAACACCGACGTCGCGGTCGCCGACTTCGACTACTCGGCCGCGTTCCCGTGGTTCACCGACGGCATCCCGGACACGTTCGTCGCGGCCGCGGAGTGGGCCCACGACACGCTCGGCGAGGAGCGGGTCGGCTGGCTCCGCCGCCTGCCGTCGGAGCGGCGGCTGATGCTCGACGACACCATGGTCCTCGCCTGTCACGCGTCGCCCGGCTCGCAGACCCAGGGCTTCGATGCCCAGCTCGATCCGTCGGTCATGCTCGAGCGGATCTCTCGGACCGACGCCCGGGTGATCTGCTGTGGCCATACCCACGTGCCGGAGGTCCGCGATCTCGGCTGGAAGATCATCGTCAACGACGGATCGGCGGGCTACGTCTTCGACGGCGACCCGACCGCGTCGTGGGCGCTCGTCGAGCTCGACGGTGACGAGATCCGGACGGAGATCCGGCGGACGGAATTCGACACGATGGCGGTCGCCAACGCGATCTCGGCCCGTGGGCTCGCCGGCGACGTGTACCGCGCGGCCACCGTCCGGACCGGACGGCTCGTCCGATGACCGGGCCGAATCGTGGCGCGAACGGCAGTCCGGCCTGGTCCTGGCCGGCCGAGCCGCGCCGCGTCGTGGTGACCGGGATGGGGATGCTGACCGCGCTCGGCAACGATGTCGCCACGACGTGGGAGGGGATGGTCGCCGGGCGGTCGGGCGTCGCGCCGATCACGGCGTTCGACCCGGCCCGGCTGGAGTGCCGGATCGCCGGCGAGATCAAGGACTTCGACGCGTCCGGGGTGCTCGACAAGAAGGACATGCGGCGGACCGATCGCTACATCCAGTTCGGGCTCGTCGCGGCTCGCCAGGCCATGGACCAGGCCGGCCTGCCCGACCGCGTCGAAGGCGAGGAAGCCGAGCGGACGGGCGTGATCTTCGGGACCGGGCTGGGCGGCGTCGGGACGCTCGTCGACGGGATCACGATCAACGCCCTCCGCGGACCGGATCGGATCAGCCCGTTCTTCATCCCGATGGGCATCCCGAACGTCGGTGCGGGCCAGGTTGCGATCACCTTCGGCATGACCGGCCCGAACTTCACGACCGTGTCCGCCTGCGCGACCGGCGGCCACGCCATCGGCGAGGCCTGGGAGACGATCCGTCGCGGCGACGCCGACACGATGATCGCCGGCGGGGCCGAGGCCGGGATCCGCGAGCCGCTCGTCGGTGGGTTCGATTCGATGCATGCCCTGTCCCGCCGCAACGACGACCCCGAAGCCGCCTCGCGACCGTTCGACAGCGGCCGCGACGGGTTCGTCCCGGGCGAGGGTGCCGGCGCGGTGGTCCTCGAGGAGCTCGGCCACGCCCAGGGCCGCGGCGCGACGATCCTCGCCGAGGTCATCGGCTATGGCGCGACGGCCGACGCTTCCCACATCACGCTTCCCGCGCCAGGTGGAATCGGCGCCGTCAAGGCCGCGTCCCGGGCGCTGGCGAAGGCCGGCATCGGGCCCGCCGACCTCGACCACATCAACGCTCACGCCACGTCGACGCCCGAGGGCGACAAGGCCGAGCTCCAGGCGATCCGGACGCTCCTGGGCGAGCACGCGGCGCGGGTGCCGGTCACGGCCAACAAGTCGATGATCGGCCACACCCTTGGCGCCGCCGGGGCGATCGAGGCGATCGTGACGATCCTGTCGATCCGCAACGGCTGCGTGCCTCCGACGATCAATCTCGATGACCCGGATCCCGAGGCGGACGGGCTCGACCTGACCCCGGAACGGGCGGCCAGTCACGACATCGAGATCGCTCTCTCGAATTCCTTCGGTTTTGGCGGTCAGAACACGGCCCTGATCTTCCGGCGGTGGGTCGCATGACCGACGACCTGGAACGTCCGGCGATCGAGACGCTGGATCCCG
>DASUPH010000433.1:0-3696 GCA_036276275.1 Candidatus Limnocylindrales bacterium | reverse complement strand
GGCGCGGGCGCCCGCGGCGACGGATGGGACGTCCCGTGGCCGTCGTGGCCGGCGTGGCGGCCAGCGGCCGTTGCACGCTCGGCCGCTCGCGCGGCAACCCGCCGGCCGAGGTCGTGGGCGGCGCGCTTCGCCGGATCGCCGAGGACTTCCCACGCGGCGTTGATCGCGGCCATCCGGGAGGCCGCGTCTGGACCGGTCGCGACGTCGGGATGGTATTTCTGGGCGAGCCGCCGGTAGGCCGCCTGGATCACCTCGTCCTCCGCCTCGGGATCGACCTGGAGGACCTTGTAGGCGTCGACCGGCTGCTCGCTCATGATCGGTCGGTCCGGGTCTCCTCGGCCGGGGCCGTCGGCAGGATATCGTCCTCGGTCACCGAGATCGCGCTCGCCTCCGACGTTGCCGGCGCCGATGTCGCGGGCGCCGCGGGCGATCGCGCGATCGGGGGCTCGGTCGGATCGCCGACCGCCCGCTCGATGATCGTCGGATGAGCCCGGATGATCGCCAGCGCCTCGGCTGGTGAGGCCGGCGGCCGGTCGACCCGGTGGAAGACATACCGGAAGACGTCGCGGCTTGCCGCCGCGATCGGCAGGGCGAGGATCGCCCCGAGCAGGCCACCGATGGATCCGCCCAGGACGAGGGCGACCATCACGATCGTCGGGTGGAGCTCGACCGCGTCGCCCTGGATCTTCGGCACGAACAGGTTGTTCTCGACCTGCTGGATCACGAGATACAGGACGAGGGCAGCGAGCGCCGGCTGGACGCCCGCAGTCAACGCGAGCAGCACCGCCGGGATGGCCGACAGGATCGGCCCGATGATCGGCAGCAGCTCGAAGACACCGGCGACGACGGCAAGGAAGATCGCGAACCGGCCGAAGATCGGGTCGACCGTCACGCTGAGCAGGATCAATCCGGCGAACGTCGCGATGCCGACGGCCAGACCGAGGATCACCTGGCCGCGCAGCCACTGGCCGAAGACGCGGAGGGTGAGGCCCGCGACCGCTCGAGCGTCGGGTCGCCACGCGGCGGGCAATGAGCGTTCGGCCGCGGCGGCGAGGGCCGGCCGGTCCTTGATCAGGTAGAAGGCCCAGACCGGGACGATGATGTAGGCGACGAGCGTTCCGAGGACCCCGGCGAAGACCGAGGCGACCGGGAGCAGCGCGGACGGGTCGATCCCGCCGATGCCATGCCCGAGCTCGGCGAGGAACGCGTCGACGGCGTTGCGGAGCCCCGGGGCCAGGTCCAGATGGGCGTACTGGTCGGCGATCTGGGTCGTGAACCGGGGGAGCTCGGCGATGAACGTCGAGATCTCGTCGGCCAGCGGCCGGAGCATCAGGCGCAGGGCCTGGTAGAGCGTCACGGCCGCCACGACGTAGACGATCAGCACGGCGATCCATCTGGGCATGCCGATCCGCGAGATCCGTTCGACCGGGATGTCGAGGAGGTAGGCCAGGACCAGGCCGACGATGAACGGGCCGAGGGCCGACCGCCCGACATAGAGGACGATCCCGATCGCGATCGCGGCGGCGACGACGAGGGCGACCCGCGGGCTGATGGGTCCGAAGCCGGCCCGCGGCTCCGCCACCGGGTTGATGACCCTCTCCTCCATCGCTCCGGCAGACTAGCAGACGTGCAGCCACCGACCGATCCGACGGCCGCCGCCGAGGCACCCGCGCCTGAGCCGGACCCGCCGGCCGAAGTCCGCCAGCGCTGGCGCCTGACGTTCCGCCGCGGCGCGGTCCCGGCGGAGCTCGTCGGGCGTGCGGCGATCGAGGCCTGGCAGGCCGCGCTCGGCGAGAGCGGCCTCGCGCTCGCCCAGCTCGACGCCGCCGGCCGGCCGCGCATTGCCTTCGCCGCGCCGCTTCCTGCCGCATCCGAAGGCGAGGCCGAGCTGGCCGAGATCTTCCTGGCCGAGCGCATTCCCGCGTGGCGCCTGCGCGAGGCGATCGCGGATCGTCTCCCGGCGGGTCACGAGCTGCTCTCGGCCGAGGACGTCTGGCTCGGCGCGCCGGCCCTACCCGGACGCGTGGTCGCCGCCGACTGGCGGGTCGAGCTCGAGCCCGCGGGCATCGATCGCGACACGCTCGAAGCGGCGGCGGAGCGACTCCTGGCAGCGGCATCGCTGCCGCGGACCCGATCGAAGGGCGGCGCCGACAAGCTTTATGACCTGCGTCCGCTCCTCGACGACATCCGCGTCACGAAGGCCGTCGCGGGGGAGCCCGTGACGGGGGAGCGCGTCGCGGTCGGCATCCGGACCCGGTTCCGTCCGGAGCTCGGATCCGGCCGTCCGGAGGAGGTCGTCGCCGCCCTCGGCGAATCGGCCGGCACCGAGTTGCTCATCACGCGGATCGTCCGCGAGGGGCTGGTCCTGGCCTGATCCGGGCGGACGATGCAGACTCCGGTCGTGGACAAGAACGCACGGCGTGGCGCATCGGCTGTCAGAGCCCTGATCACGGCGGTCCTGATGGTCGTCGTGGCGCTCGGGCTCGCCGCGCTGATCACGATCGGAGTCTGGCTCTGGGCGGTCGGCCAACCGGCAACCTGAGTCGCGACCCCCGATCAGATCGATTGACGCTCCGCGCCGTTCGACCGTACACTTCGCGTTCGCGCCTCGGGCCCTGCCCGGCGCTTCTCCGTGTCCGTTGTCGCGGTCGAACCACGACCGTCACGCCACTCCGAAGGATTCCATGTACGCAGTCATCGAGACGGGCGGAAAACAGTACCGCGTCGAGGTCGGCACCGAGCTCGAAGTCGAACTGCTCGAGGCCGAGCCCGGCGACAGCATCACGCTCGATCGGGTGCTCCTCGTGGCCGACGGCGACGAGTCGGCGATCGGCCGGCCGGTGGTCGCCGACGCGGCGGTCGAGGCCGAGGTCGTCCGCCGCGAGCGGGGCGACAAGGTCATCTCGTTCAAGTACCGCCCGAAGGCTCGCCGCCGGGTCAAGAAGGGCCACCGCCAGGAGCTGATGATCCTGCGGATCACCGACGTCAAGCTCGGTGGCAAGAGCGCGGCAGCAGCGGTTCGGAAGGCCGAGGCGGCCGCCAAGTCCGAGCGCGATCGTCTCCAGGAAGCCGCCGCGAAGCAGGCGGCCGAGGACGCCGCCCTCGCCGCCAAGCTCGCCAAGGCAGCCGCCCCGAAGACGCCCGCCAAGGCCGATTCCAAGGCTGCGAAGCCCGCCACGAAGTCGACCACCAAGTCGGCTCCGAAGTCGACCGCGAAGGCCGATACCACCAAGAAGTCGACGACGCCCCGCGCCAAGACCCAGAGCGGCGCGGCGGACGCCAAGCCCGCGAGCAAGACGGCGGCCAAGCCGAAGGCCAAGCCGGCGCCAACGAAGAAGGACGAGTAGAACCGATGGCCCACAAGAAGGCTGGATCCAGCTCGAAGAACGGCCGTGATTCGGTCGGCCAGCGGCTGGGCGTGAAGGTCGGCGACGGCCAGCTCGTCCCGGCCGGCTCGATCATCGTCCGCCAGCGGGGGATGACCTTCCTCGCGGGTACCGGGACGGGGCTGGGCAGGGATTACACCGTCTTCGCGACGACGACCGGAAAGGTCCGGTTCGAGCACCAGACCAAGACGAAGAAGCGCATCCGCGTCGAGGCGGTCCCGGCCGTCGCGGCCGAGGCGTAGCGCAGACCGACACACAGCCGATGACCACCGGCGGGCAGACGACCCGTACGGACGGCGCCGGAGGAGAG
>DASUPH010000432.1:0-4609 GCA_036276275.1 Candidatus Limnocylindrales bacterium | reverse complement strand
CAAGAGCTGCCAGGTGCTCGGCTGCGGCAGCGGCATCGTGAACGCCGGCCGGGCGATCGCCGGACTCGCGGGTTTGGCCCCGATCGTCGGCCTGGTCGCGCCGGCGGTCCGCTACCCGTTTCCTGGTTCGTCGCTCATCGTGACGGCGGTGGCCGTCGATGTGACGCATGTGGACTCGGCCGCGTTGAGCATCGATGGCGACCCACCACTCGCGATGACCGCCACCGACGGTGCGTTCGGCGGGATCAGCGAGTCGGTCCGCCGCACGATCACGGCGCCCGCGTCCGAGGGCGACCACGAGATCTGCGTCCGGGCCACGGATCCCGGCACCAACACGAGCGACGGGACGGCGTGCACGACGATCACGGTCGATGCCGGACCGCCGAACGTGGGCGCTCCCGTCCCGATGACGCCGACAGTGAACCAGAACCCGGTCGTGGCCGTGACCGCGTCGGCGACCGATGGCGTCGCCGTCGCCTCGGCGGACCTTCGGATCGACGGCGGCGCGTGGCTCCCGATGCACGCATCCGATGGCGTGTTCGGCGAGGGCAGCGAGGCGCTGCAGGGGACCGTGGGCGGCCGGATCACCCAGCTGTCCGCCGGCAACGGCCCGACCTGTGCGCTCCTGGAGAACGCGACGGTCCGCTGCTGGGGCTGGAATCAGTACGGTCAGCTGGGCGACGGAACGACGACCGACCGACCCACGCCGGTCGCCGTGTCCGGTCTGTCGAACGTCGTGCAGATCGCGGCCGGCTCACATCACGTCTGCGCCCTCCTCGCCGACACGACGGTGCGGTGCTGGGGATACAACGGCTCCGGCGCGCTCGGGGATGGAACGATGACGGACAGCCCCGTCCCGGTGACGGTATCGGGTCTCTCGGACGTCACGTCGCTCACCGCGATGGACGAGGCGATGTGCGCTCTCCTCGAAGACGCGACGGTCCGCTGCTGGGGCCAGAACGGCAACGGCGAGGTCGGCGACGGGACGACCACCAATCGGCTCACGCCCGTGCCCGTCGGCGGGCTCGCGGGCGTCACCGCGATCACCGGCGGAGCCGCCCACGTCTGTGCGTTACTGCTCGACACGACCGTCCGGTGCTGGGGGTTCAACCCGTACGGCGGCGTCGGCGATGGGTCGATCGTTGATCGCCGAACACCGGTGACCGTCTCCGGCCTCTCGACGGTGACGGCGCTCGGAGCGGGCTACTACCACAGTTGCGCCCGCCTGGCCAATGCGACCGTCAAGTGCTGGGGCGATAACTACTGGGGCCAGATCGGCGACGGGACGTCGACCGAGCGAGACACGCCGGTCCTGGTTCCAGGTCTCGCGAATGTCAGTGCCATCGCGGCCGGGGGTCAGAACACCTGTGCGCTGCTGAGCAATGGCACCGCTCGCTGCTGGGGCGCCAACACGGACGGCCAGGTCGGCGACGGGACGCTGTTCGACCGCCACACCCCCGTTGCGGTGACGGGCTTGACGGACGTCGCGGCGCTCGAGGTCGGCGGTGGCGATTCGTGCGCGCTGCTTGCCGACGCGACGGCCCGCTGCTGGGGAGTCAACTTCTTCGGGGAGGTCGGCGACGGGACGACAACGCACCGCCTGCAGCCGGTTCCGGTCGTCGGGATCGGCGCCCTTTCCGGTGGCAAGCACAGCCTCTGCGTCCGGGCGACCGACACCGCGGGCCACATGAGCGACGGGAGCGACTGCAGTCCGCTGACGGTTGCCGCGCCGACGGCCCAGCTGACGGCGCCCGCGACGCCGACGACGGCGACGACGCTCACCTGGACGCTCACATTCGGCGGCGCGGTCACGGGCCTGGCGGCAACCGACTTCACCCGGACCGGCACCGCCCCGGGCTGCATCGTGGGATCCCCCGCCGGCTCGGGGACCAGTTGGACCGTGGCCGTGACCGGCTGTGGCCAGGGGACGGTGGCCATCGCGCTCAAGAGGTCGAGCGTCGTCGACGCTGCGGGCAACCGCGGCCCGGCCTTCGCGATCGGGGCGACGATCGTGACGATCGACCGGACCGGCCCGACGACCTCCGTGCCCTCCGTCAGCCCGAGGATCGGGACCGCGCTCGGCGGGACGGCCATCCCGGTCACGGTCGACGCGACCGGGACGGACACCGGCGGCGCCGGGATCGCCCGCTACGAGCTCGCCCGCAGCACCGACGGCGGCACGACCTGGACGACCCTCTCCACGACGCTCACGACCCCGACCTACCTGACGACCGTGCCTGCCTCGGGCACCGTCCGCTACCGCGTCCGGGCGGTGGACCTCGTCGGCAACATGGGTCTCTGGACCACCGGGCCCGTCCTCACGCCGGGGCTCGTCCAGCAGACCGCCGGCGCCGTGCAATTCGCGGGCGCGTGGGCGACCGTCACCTCGACCGCCTATTCGGGCGGCTCCGCGCGAGCATCCAGCGTTGCCGGCGCATCGGCCACCTTCACGTTCACGGGCCGGTCGATCGCTCTCGTCTCGACGAAGGCGGCAGTGCGCAGCACGGTCCGGATCTATGTCGACGGAACGCTCGTCGCGACGATCTACCCCTACGCGTCCCCGACCGCATACCGGATCGTCACCTGGCAGCAGACGTGGACCACGTCCGCCACTCGGGTCGTCAAGCTGGTCGTCGCCGGGCCGACCGGTCGGCCCCACGGCGACCTCGACGCGTTCGCGATCCTCCAGTGAGAGACCCCGTCAGCAGCTGATCCTCGCCCGGCCTGTCGCCGCGATGCCGGTCTCGCCTGCGGCCTCGACTACCGTCGGTGGCCCGGTGACCCTGGCGCCCAACCTCACACGGCTCAACGTGCCACCAGCTCCGAGTTTGCGCAACAGGACCTGGAGTCGTCACGCGCCTTGCGCGCCATCGCCGGCGCTTGCCCGCACCTTGCGGTCAGAAGACCACGGCCGTGTGACGAGCGCCGGGGCGGGCGACGACCGCGATCAGACCTGCAGCGAGCGGCAGGACGCCGCCCCAGGCCAGGAAGCCCACCGCGACAACGGGGCTGTCGAGGACGAGCCCCAATGCACAGATGAGGCCGAGCAGGCCGTAGAGGCCCATGAGCCGCGCGATCCAGACGCGCAGCCCCGGCCCGCGGAGGATCGGAACGAGACACAAGGCGGCGAGACCGAAGAAGAACCCCCAGCCGAGGATCTCGAGGGCGAACATCGCTGAGCGCGGGTCGTACGGCAGGAAGCGGCGGAGATCGCTGACGTCACCCGCGGCAACGCTCTGCCGGACGATGGTCAACTGGACGAAGCGGTTGATCGTGACGGCGACCGCGAACATCGCCGTGAAGACGACGCTCAGCCGGCTGAACGCTCGTCGGTCGGGAGGAGAGATCGTGTCGATCGCGACGACGAGGACGACCAGGAGAACCGCCGAAGCGATCGTGTCGATCGCTGCGAACGATCCGACGGGCTCTGGCGGCGGCAGCGTCAGCGCTCCCAGTGCCGTCACCGTGCCCAGAACGCCGGCGTAAAGGAGCCCGATCGCGGCGAGCGACAGCGAGCTCCAGAAGATCATCCGGGTTGCGATCCGGTCGCCTGTCGTCGCCTCGGTCATCGGGTCGGGGTCTGCCACGGCGTGAACCTCCGCATGATCGTTGGCGCTCGTGAGAGTCTACCGACGAGGTCCACTCAGTCGACGATCCCGGCCCACGAACCCCTGGAGCTGCCAGCCCTCGCTGCGACCTCCGGGCTACCATTGGCCTCTCGTGACGACCCTCGCCCCGAACGACTTCACCCATCTCCACGTCCACTCCGAGTTCAGCCTGCTCGACGGGCTCGGGCGGATCACGGATCTCGTCGACACGGCGGCCGCCCAGGGCTTCGACAGCCTCGCCCTGACCGACCACGGCGCGCTCTACGGCGCCGTCGCCTTCCACCAGGCGGCCAAGGCCAAGGGGATCAAGCCGATCATCGGCGTCGAGACGTATGTCGCCCGCCGGTCGATGACCGAGAAGGAGGGCAAGGCCGACGCCCAGCCCTTCCACCTGATCCTCCTCGCCAAGGACCTCGTCGGCTACCGCAACCTCTGCCGCCTGGTCACCGACGCCCACGTCGACGGCTACTACTACAAGCCGCGGATCGACCGCGAGCACCTCGCCCGCCACAGCGAGGGCCTCGTCGGGCTCAGCGCCTGTCTGGGCGGCGAGATCCCGCGGAGCCTCGAGATCGAGGACTGGGACAGCGCCCGCCGCCTCGCCGGGGAGTACCGGGACATCCTCGGCAAGGACAACTTCTTCCTCGAGCTCCAGGATCACGGCCTCCCGGAGCAGAAGGCCCTCAACGAGAAGCTCCTCCGGCTCGGTCCCGAGACGGGTGTCCCGCTCGTCGTCACCAACGATCTCCACTACGTCCATGAGCAACAGGCCGACGCCCACGACGTCCTCCTGTGCGTCGGGACCGGCAACAACCTCGACACGCCGAACCGGATGCGCTTCGAGACGCGCGATTTCTGGCTGAAGTCGGCGGCCCAGATGGCCGCGCTCTTCCCGGACCAGCCCGAGGCGATCCTCAACACCCGCCGGATCGCCGAGATGGTCGACCTGCAACTGCCACTCGGCGAGCTGCGGATCCCGCACTTCCCGGTGCCAGACGGCG
>DASUPH010000431.1:0-4460 GCA_036276275.1 Candidatus Limnocylindrales bacterium | reverse complement strand
CGCCGATCTCTACGAGATGCCCACCCCGGCCGACGTCAGCCTCGTCTGCACGAACGTCCGGATGCTCGACGGCACGAAGCCGATCTTCATCGACCACAGCAAGTCGATCTTCGTCTTCCCGTACCTCAATGTCCGGTTCATCGAGATGCTGCCGGGCTCAACCGTCGGGCTCGCCGGCGATGTTGCGGGCGAGGAGAACGGCGTCGCTCTCGAGCCGGTCGAGGAGACCGAGCCGGAGAAGGAGCTCGAGCTCGACGAGGACTTCCTGCGGCGCATCCGCGAGGTCTAGGCCCCCGCCCATTCAGGGGGACCATCGGCTTGGCCGTGCCTGATCCACCCGCTACCCTCGATCGATGATCCGCCTCGTTGTGGTCGACGATCATCCCGCGATCGCGACTGCGATCGCCGCAGCGACGGCGGATCGGGCCGGGATGGAGCTCGTTGGGCAAGCCGCCGACCGTGACGCTGCGATCGCCCTGATCGAGCGAACCCGGCCGGACGTCGTTCTGTGCGACATCTGGCTCGATGGCGAGCCGGCGGGGCTCGAACTCCTGCGCCTGCTCCAGGGGCGTGGGCCGCGCGTCCTGATGCTCAGCGGGTTCGAGCAGGCGAGCTTCCTCCGGGCCGCGTTCGAGGGCGGCGCCGCGGGCTACCTGTCGAAGGCGAGCGAGCTCGAGGCGATCCTCGAGGCGGTCGCCGCCATCGCCGCGGGCGAGACGCGGTTCCCCGACGTCACCCTGCAGGCGCTTCGGGACGCGCCACGCCGTCCCAGCGATCGGGAGGTCGAGGCGCTCCGGCTCCTTGCGAGGGGCTCGAGCAATGACGAGATCGCGGTCGGCCTCGGGATCAGCATCAAGACCGTCGAGAGTCATCTCCGCCGGCTGTTCGGCCGGTACGGGGTGTTGAGCCGGACCGAGCTCGCGCTCCTCGCGGTGCGCGAGGGTTGGGTCAGCGGCGAACGGTGACGGACGCGCGGATCGATCCGATCGATGGGCGACCCGCCGGCGCGGTCGACGGTCCGGCCCGCGGGATCCGCCTCCCGACCCGGTTCGGCGCGGCCGTCGCCGGCGCGGCCGGTGTCGTCGGCCTCGCGGCGGTCCTCGTCCTCGTCGGCCCGTCGTGGGTCGCGGCCGACGTCGTGCCTGTCCTCGTCGGTGGCGCGGGCCTCTGTCTCGGGCTCGTCGCGCGGCGCACTGCGCCTGGCCTCGCCTGGGTTGCCCTCATCCTCGGATCCCTCGTCGCCGCCGGTGTCCCGATCGCCTTCTCACGCTTGGCGGATCCGAAGACGATCGGGGTCGGCGCCTGGGCCTTCGCGGCGCTCCGGGGCAGCGCTGCGGCCACCCTGACCGTCGCGATCGCCGCCCTCTACGCCACCCGTCCCGAGCGGCGGCTGATGCCACGGGTCACGACGCTGGCCGCCTTCCTCGTCGGCTGGCTCGCATTCGCCTGTGTCCTCGTCGTCGTCCTCGTGCTCGGCGGCGCGCGGGAGGATCCGGCGTTCACCCTCGTCGACGTCGCGACCCTGCCGACCGCCCTGGTCCTCCATTTCGCGCTGCTGCTGACGGCGCTCGGGGCGGCGGCCGACCTCCGGGCGGCGGCTGGGCGGGCCGAGATGCGCTCGATCCGGGGTCGCCTCGCCGAGCGCGGCCACGAACCGCCGTTCGGCGATAGGCTGCGGGCCGTCGTGCGCGAGCTCATCCCGGGCCAGGCCGATGCCGACGCCGCCGCGATCGAGGCCGAGCGGGTCAGCCTCGCCGGCGATCTCCACGCGGTTGTCCTGCCGGCCCTTCGGCGGGCGATCGCCGACGCCGAGGCCGGCCTCCCGATCGAGAACCTGGCCGAGCGGCTGCGATCGGTCGATCTCGAGCTGGAGCGCCTGATGGCCGACCGCTGGCCGGTCGTCCTCGACGCGTTCGGTCTCGTCGCCGCCCTCGAGGACCTGGCCGAGCGGACCGAGGCCGCGTCGGCCGTCCAGGTCGTCCTCGAGATCGACGGCTCGGCCGGGCGACCGCGACCCGAGATCGAGCGCACCGCCTGGCGGATCGCCCTCGTGGCGATCGACAACGGGATCCGGCATGCGGCGGCGTCGCGGATCACGATCCACGTCGCGGTCGCGCCCGACCGGGTCGGGCTCTCGATCGCGGACGACGGGCGGGGCTTCGATCCGACCGACCCCGTCCGGCCCGGCGCCCGCGGGCTGTCCGACCTCGGGCGGCGCGCCGTGGCGGTCGGCGGTCGCGTCGCGATCGAGGCCGGCCAGCCCACGGGGACGATCGTTCGATTCGAGTGGCCGGCGTGAGTGGACTCACGATCCCAGCCGGCGCGCTCCTGCTCATCGCCCTCCTCGTCGCCGGCCGCCCGGCCGTGCCGCCCCGGCCGATCCTTCCGTAGGCCTCGTCGGGCGTAGCCCGACGGCGGTTCCGGGTACTCCCGGACGAAGGCGGGAGTGGCTGTCCGTGAAGGACCCGGTGCTACACTCCCGGCCGTGTCCAAGAACCTCGTGATCGTCGAATCGCCCGCAAAGGCGAGGACGATCGAACGCTATCTGGGCGACGACTACCGGGTCCTCGCCTCCTACGGCCATGTCCGTGACCTGCCCGAGAACCCCGGCAAGGGCAAGTTCGGGGTCGACGTGGACCACGACTTCGCCCCCGAATACGTGATCTCGGACGACCGCCGCAAGCAGGTCAACGAGATCACGAAGGCCGCCAAGGCCGCCGACATGGTCTATCTCGCCACCGACCTCGATCGGGAGGGCGAGGCGATCGCCTGGCACGTCGCCGAGGCGGCTCACGTGCCGGCGAGCAAGACCCAGCGCGTGACCTTCAATGAGATCACCGAGAGCGCGATCCGCGAGGCGTTCGCGAACCCGCGCCAGATCGACACGAACCTCGTCGACGCCCAGCAGACGCGGCGGATCGTCGACCGACTCGTCGGCTACACGCTCAGCCCGCTCCTCAGCCGGAAGATCCGGTCTGGGCTGTCGGCGGGTCGTGTCCAGTCGGTTGCGGTCCGGCTCGTCGTCGAGCGCGAGCGCGAGATCGGCGCCTTCACGGCGCGCGAGTACTGGACGCTGGAGGCGCTCCTTGCGACGAAAGCCGGCGCCACCTTCACGGCGGAGCTCGTCCGGATCGATGGCGCGGCTCTCGATGTCGCCGATGGCGAGACCGCCGAACGTCATGCAGCCGCGCTCCGCGAGCTCGAGCCGCGCGTTTCGAAGATCGGGACGCGGAAGCAGAGCCGAAGCCCGGCGCCGCCGTTCACGACCTCGACGCTCCAGCAGGAGGCCAGCCGAAAGCTCGGCTTCAGCCCGAAGCGGACGATGTCGGTGGCCCAGCGGCTCTACGAGGGCGCCGACACGCCCGATGGTCACGTCGGCCTGATCACCTACATGCGGACCGACTCGACCGCGATCGCCGGGATCGCAATGGGCGAGGCCCGCGACACGATCCGGGACCGCTTCGGCGAGCCCTACACGATGCCCAAGGGGCGGGTCTACAAGACCAAGTCCAAGGGCGCCCAGGAAGCCCACGAGTCGATCCGCCCGACGTCGTTCCGGCGCGATCCTGATTCGCTCGCCGGAACCCTGCCCGCGGACGAGCTGCGCCTCTACCGCCTGATCTGGCAGCGGGCGATCGCCTCGCAGATGGCCGCCAAGGAGCTGGAGACGACGACCGTCGAGCTGGCGGCCGCGCCGTACGAGCTTCGGGCGAGCGCGACGAAGACCCTGTTCGACGGGTTCTCCGCGGTCTACACCGAGGGCCGTGACGACGGCACCGGCGAAGAAGACGCCGAGCGTCAGCTGCCCGCCGTCGCCGAGGGCGACACGACGACCGTTCGTGAGGTCACGCCGACCCAGCACTTCACCGAGCCGCCGCCGCGGTTCACCGAGGCGACGCTGATCAAGGCGCTCGAGGAGCACGGGATCGGCCGGCCGTCGACGTACGCCGCGATCATCTCGACGATCCTCGATCGCGGCTACGTCCGGGTTGAGGAGCGCCGGCTTCGGCCGGAGGAGATCGGCGAGATCGTGACCGACTACCTCGTGGAGCATTTCGGCGACTACGTCTCGCTGTCGTTCACGGCGAAGATGGAGGAGGACCTCGACGAGGTCGCGCGCGGCGAGCTCCCGTGGGTCCCGCTCCTCCACAACTTCTTCACGCCGCTCAAGGAGTTGGTCGAAGAGAAGAAGAAGTCGACGACCAGACCGACCGAGCCAACGGACGAGGTCTGCTCCCTCGGACACCCGATGCTCAAGAGGCTCGGCCGGAACGGCTGGTTTCTCGCGTGCTCGTTGTACCCCGAGCACAAGGAGTCGCGGCCGCTGCCGGGCGACGAGGCGCCGCCGCAGGCCGGCGAGGGCGAGGTCTGCCCGCAGTGCGGCGAAGGCACCCTGGTGGGCAAGAGTGGCAAGTTCGGCCCGTTCGTAGGCTGCTCTCGCTACCCCGACTGCACGTACA
>DASUPH010000430.1:0-7432 GCA_036276275.1 Candidatus Limnocylindrales bacterium | reverse complement strand
TGGCCCGTCGGGACATCGTCGGGGGCGTGCCCGCGGTGGCCGCCCATGCGATCGAGCGTCGCCTGGACGGGCTCGACCGGGACGCGACGCCGGCGGCCGTCGCGGCGCTGCTCAGTGACGGCCGGGATGACGATCTCGGGGTCCGCTGGCGGCTCGTCGACGGCGAGGGCCGCCCGATCACGATCACGCCGAGTCGCCGGAAATGAAGATCGGGATCGTGCTCGCCCAATCGGCCAGCGACGGCGCCGGTGGCATCTGGGCCGAGATCGCCTCGATTGCCCGCCAAGCGGAGGATGGCGGGCTCGACAGCCTCTGGCTGAGCGACCACTTCTTCTATCGCGAGGCGGAGGCGCCGGTCGGCGCGGAGACGGGTTACCACGAGGCGTGGACGCTCCTCAGCGCGCTCGCGGTGGCCACGACCCGGGTGGAGCTCGGGACCCTCGTCCTCGCCACCTCCTTCCGGCCGCCGGGCCTTCTCGCGAAGATGGCCGCGACCGCCGATGACGTGGCCGGTGGCCGGCTGATCCTCGGGCTCGGCTGCGGCTGGCACGAGCCGGAGTACGAGGCCTTCGGCTATCCGTTCGATCATCGGGTCGGCCGGTTCGAGGAGGCGCTCCGGATCATCGTCCCCCTGATCCGCGGCGAACGCGTGACATTCGACGGCCGGTACTCGCGGGTGCGCGACGCGGCGATCCTGCCTGCGCCGGCCCGACCGACAATGCCGATCCTCGTCGCCGCGAAGGGCGAGCGCATGCTCCGCCTGACGGCCCGCTACGCCGATGCGTGGCAGACAGCCTGGTTCGGCCGCCCCGACGAGCGGTACCGGCAGCGCCACGCCGATCTCCTCGCGGCCTGCACGGCCGAGGGCCGCGATCCCGCCACCCTCGAGATCACGGTCGGCGTGACCGTCGACGCGGCCCCCGACCCGGATGCCCTGCCGCTCGACGCGGCCGCGATCGCCGACGCCCTCGCCGCCTGGGCGGAGGAGGGCGTCGGTCACCTCCAGTTCGGGCTCGTCTCGACGACGCCCGAGACCGTCGCGGTCATCCTCGAGGCGGTCGACCGCTACCGAGCGGCCTGACTCTTACGGCGCGTTCGTGTATGCGTTGAGGATGTTGCTGAACCCCCAGGTCGGCTGGACGATCCCGGAGCAATTGTTGGCTCCGCCGTTGCCCGGGCAGCCGCCGTTGTCGCGCTGGATCGCCCACATCGAGAGGGTCGACATGTGCTGGAGCCTGGCGAGGTCCAGCAGCTTCTGGGCATCCGCCAGGGTCGTGACCTCCGTCTTCTTCGGGTAGTCGTCGACCCCGTTCATGATCGTCGCGCCCTCGAGCGCCCACGCGTGCGCCGAATCGATCCCGAGGAGGGTCTGGAGCTGGCCGTTGAGCCCCGTGAGGGCGCTCACCGCAGCCGCTCCCATGTCCGTGGTCACGCGATCGTAGTAATCGAAGACCATCGGCTGGACGACGTCGATCCGGACGCCGTTCGCCTTGGCGTTCTGGAGGACGGCGAGGCCGCTCGCCTCGAGCCCGGACGCCGAGGTCGGGAGCGTGTAGGAGATCGTGAGCGGGTACTGATTGGTCGTCGCCCAGGCCTGGAGCATCGCGATCGCCTTGTTCCGCCGATCGATCCCGGCGGTCTTCGTGAGGGATCGGCCCTCGATGTCCATGTCGAGCCGGGTGACCTTGTACTTCGCGAGGACCTCCTGGTAGGCCGTGAAGATCGATGTGACATCGCTGCAGGAATCGCCGATCTCCGTTCCGCCCTGGTCCGCGCTCCAGCCACCGAACGACGGGATCACGTCGCCGCCGAGGCCTCGCAACGCGTCGATGTCGGCGCTGTACTTGCCGCTCGCGACCGAGTCGGCAGCGACGCCGTCCCAGGCCAGCGTGCACGACGACCGACCGGTCGTCTCGAGGAAGGCCATCGTGAAGTAGCGGACGCCCGAGGCGTTCGCCGTCGCCGTCAGGGTGTCCGTCGTCCACGTCTCGAAATAGGGTGAATAGACGTGGGTGGGGATCGCCGTCGGGCCGGTCGTCACGCCCGGGCCGGGCGTGCCGCCGCCACCACCGGGCTTGCCGGCCAGGATGGGACTTCCCGCCCCGAACGCCATGCTGCCGATCAGGATCAGACTCGCGCCGCCCGCGATGCGGGATCTCGTTCGAGCCATGATGGGCACCTCCCCGGTGGTCCTGGCCTCCCGGTGCCGCATGTGCGACACCGTCGTCGAGTATGCGTGGTGGCGGCAGCACCAGCACGATGTGTCGCTCGTCGCGGATCAGCCGCCGACGCGTCGCGAGCGGCGCTTGGGTGGAGGTTCGCCGGCGGCCTTCCGCTGGGCGTCCTGGATCTGCTTGAAGACCTTGCCCATGCCCGGGCGAAGGAGGGCGCGACGCTCCGCCTCCGCTTCGCGGTCGCGACGCCGGGCACGCTCGGCCTCACGCGGATCGAGATCGTCTTCGTCCATCGCCCGGATCGTCCGGCGATCGATCAATCACGTCAAGGCTTGTCAGCATTGAGCGGCATGCTGACCGTGATGAACGCCAGGAGGTCGTCGTGATCACCGAGCTTCGCCGCTATCGCATCCGGCCGGACAAGCTGGAATCCTGGGTCGAGTTCTTCCGCGAGGCGGGTCGCCGCAACGAGGCCGGCGGGGCCCACGTCGAGTTCGCCGGAGTCGATCGGGAGACGTCGACCTACATCTGGCTGCGGACGTATGCCGACGAGGCCGACCGCAAGGCCCGCAAGGACGCGTTCTATGGCTCCGACTGGTGGAACGAGCATGAGTCGTTCGCGATGGATCACGTCATCGAGTACGACGTGACGTTCCTCGAGACCACGATGCATCGCGACGGCGGTGAGCTCATCACCCTCCCGTGGCCGGTCGCCCAGGAGCGGCCGGACGGCGCGGCGGACAGCCCGCCGGACGGCTGGACGGCGTCGACTCGGCGGTTGTTCGTTCGCGACTGACCCGCGGCGCGAGCCGCGACGAGCGAACCGAGCTCGCCGCACGGCAGACTTCGCGGGGCCATGATGACGCCGGCCGAGCCCGCAACGCCGGTCACCCCGCTCCAGGCCGCCCGGGCCCTGGCGATCGCCCATCGGGTCCGATTCGACGAGCTCGTCGTCCTGAAGGACGGCAGCAACCTCCTCGTCCATCTCGCGCCGGCACCGGTCGTGCTCCGTGTCGCGACGTTCACCGCGCGGATCCGGCGCGAGCCACTGCCATGGCTCCAGCGCGAAGCGGACCTGGTCTCCTGGCTCGCCGCGGCCGGGGCGGCCGTGATGAAGCCGAGCGAGATCATCCCGGTCGGCCCGCACCAAATCGGAGCCTGGGCGATGAGCGCGTGGCGGTTCGTCGAGCACCGGAACGGCGTGGTGCCGGACGGCCGGTCGACCCTGGCCGCTCTCGATGAGCTCCACCAGGCGCTCCGCGGCTACCGTGGCGAGCTGCCGCTCCTCAACCCGGCCGCGGACGATCTCGATCGGGCGATCGCCTTCGCCGTGGCCGAAGGATTGTTCAACCCAGGTCAGGCGGAGGACCTCCGGAATCGACGCGACGCCGCGTTTGCCGAGGTGGTCGCGGCGGCGCCGGATCGCCAGGCACTCCACGGCGACGCCTTTCCAAGGAACTCCCTCATGACGAAGCGCGGGATCGTCTGGATCGACTTCGAGGATTGCTGCTGGGGCCCGGTCATCTGGGATCACGCCACGCTCCTGCGGCGGATCGAGGGCGAGCCGGCCGCCGATGCGATCCGCCGGCGTCACCCGCCGGACGCCCTCGCGGCGGCCGTCGAGCTGCGCGGGCTCCAGGCAGATGTGTGGACCGTCCTCCACGATGCCCGGGCCTCGGGACGATGGCCCGAGTCAGGGTCCTGAGTCCGCGGATCCCCGCGCGACGATCGAGAACGAGAGCGGGATCCGGCCGCGGTCCTCGTCCCGGACATCGGCGTGGCCGCCCCACCAGTCGATCGGGTGCTCGGCGACTTGCTCGAGGCGCAGCCCGGCTCGGAGCAGCGCCGTGATCACCTCGCCCAGCGTCCACGCCCGGGCGAACTTCCAGCTCTGGTCTGCGTCGTCGATCGACAGCCGATCGATGTATTCCGGCGCCCAACCCTTCGACGCCTCCGCGCCGCCGAAGTAGTCGTAGTCGGTGGCGATCCACCGCCCGTCGGCATCGACGTCGAACAGCCATTCGGCCGGGTGTCCCTCGAACAGGACGAATCGCCCGGCGGGGGAGAGGAGGCGAGCGACGACGGCGGCCCATGCATCGAGGTCCTGGAGCCAGAGCAGCGAGCCGCGACCCGTGTACACGAGATCGGCGGTGCCGTCGAGATCGTGCGGCGTCTGGAGGACGTCGGATTCGATCCAGCGCGCCGGCGCCCCGGTCGCCTCGGCCAGCCGCCGGGCGAGGTCGAGCATTCGCGGGCTGAAGTCGATCCCGATCACCTCGTCCGCGCCGAGATTCCAGAGCGACAGGGTGTCGCGACCTCCGGCGCACTGGAGGTGGATCGCCCGGCGGCAGCGACTGTGGAGGTCGCCGATCAGCTCGACCTCCACGCCGAACAGGTTGGTCCCGCCGGCCCGGATCAGCTCGATCGCCTCGGTCAGCCAGCCTTCGTACCGTTCCGCCGCCTCGTCCCAGGCGGCCCGGTTCGAGGCGTGCATCGCGGTCACGTCGGCGCGCCCCGCCGCTGTCGCCGGGCGGATGTGATCGGGGTCGGATCGGTCGGGTTGGGGCACGCCACGGAGTCTAGGACGCCGGCCACGTCCACAGCGCGCCCTGGTCGGGACGCCTGCCGCGTCCGCGAGGGCGGCCGTCAGCCCAGGCAGACCCGGATGAAGTACGCCCAGAACGCCGGGACTTCGCGAAGGGCGAGGAGCGGCATCTCCCGGATGGGCTCGGGATCGGGCGCCGGAACGGTCAGCACGTCGATGCCGCCGTTGGCGTAGGCGAGCTGGATCCGGGGCAGGTGATAGGCCTGGCTGACCGCGATCAGGCGCGTCGGAACGGCCCCGCCGCCGCGCGCCGCCAGCAAGGCCAGCGTGTTGTCCACCGTCGCCTCGGTCGTGTTGCCCGCGGCGTCCACGAGGATCGCCGCCTGGTCCACGCCCGCGGCGACGGCCTCGTCGCGCATGACCCGGGCCTCGTTGAACCCGTCGGCGCCATCGCCGCCCGACATCACGAGGGTCCCGACGAGCCCCGTCCGATAGAGCTCGACGCCGGTCGCGATCCGATCGGCAAGGAGCGGCGACGGACGGCCCGTGGCATAGACGCGGGCGCCGAAGACCACGGCGGCATCGGCCGGGCGTCGGTAGTCGGTCGTTCCGAAGAACAGCATCTGGGCGAGCGGGAAGACGACCGCCCAGCCGGCGGCGGCCGCGAGGACGCCGATCGCACTCCGGCGGCGAGACGGGACGCCGGGTCGCGGCCGGAGTGCCACGATGGCCAGGATTCCGAGCCCGACGGCGATGACGAGCGACAGCGGGAACGGCAGCGATGGATGAACGAACCCGCCGCCGAGGACGGCAGCGTAGCGTGCCGTGTCCCGGATGGCCAGAAGCGCGAAGAGGGCCGCCGCTGCGGCCGTCGCGCGGCGCAGGCGCGTTCCCGGTGCCGTCCGGACCGCCCACATGAGGAGGATGGCCGCGAATGCCGCCAGGAGGGGCAGCCGAAGGAGCCCCGGCAGATCACGGATGTCGATCCACCACAGGTTGAGATCCGTCGCTCGGCCGCGAAGCTCGCCGACGAGCCCGATCACGATGAAGGTGGCCAGGAAGAGCGCCGCGCCGCGAGCGGCAAGGGACACGACCATCTCGACTCGCAGTCGCACGTTCACGTTCGCCAGACGGTTCGGCGGTTCGGGGTGTGACCCGTACCGCCGCTCCGTTGCCGGATCAGGCGGACGTCCCGGCCACCGGTCGTGCGAGTGAACGGAGGTCGTCGAGGATCGCCGGAAGGGACGCGACGGCGAGGGACAGGTGGCCGTGATCGGGCAGGAGATGGGCCCGGACGCCGGGGATCCGGCCGGCCAGCCACTGGCCGTGGGCGAACGGCACCATGCGGTCGTCCGTGCCCTGCCAGATCGCGGTTGGTACCTGGATGTCGGCGAGATCGAAGCCCCACGGCCGGGTGAAGGCGAGATCGTCATCGTGCCAGCCCCAGATCCCGTCCGTGAGTGCGCGGCGCAGGTCGTCGGCCAGCTCCTCGGCCAGCTCCCCGGTGAGCGCCGCGCGGTCGACCGGCGGGACGAGGTCGCCGAGCGAATCGGCGACCTGATCAGCCGTCACCGCGCGGAGGCCCGACGCCGAGGGCTCCTGGAACGCCCGCAGCGCCTCCGTCCCGGCAAGTGCGGCCGCGAACTCCTCGATGTTCTCCTGGCCCATGCCGGCCGTCCAGTCGAGATCCTCGGCGGGATACGGTGCGACCGACGCGACGGCGACCGCGGCAACCACCCGCTCCGGGAGCAGGGCCGCGCAGGCCAGCGTGTGCGGGCCGCCGCCCGACCAGCCCATCGTGAAGCAGCGCTTTGCCTCGAGGTGGTCCAGGACCGCGGCCGCGTCGTCGACGACATCGGCGACTCGCCGGCCCGGCCGCCGCGTCGAGCCCGCGTAGCCCGGACGGGTGATCGCGACGTAGCGCAGGCCGCGCTCCGCCGCCGCCGCCACGAGCTTCGCCGACGGCGCGCCGACGCCCGGCGATCCGTGATGGAAGAGCAGGACGTCGCCGTCCGCCGGGCCCGCGACGAAGACGTCGAGCGAGCGCCCATCCGGCGTGGTGATCTGGATCGGCTCGCTCATGGTCAGGCGGCCCTCAGGGTATTGGCTCGGATGGAATAGACCTCGAGACCGGCCTCCCGGCCGCGGACGTCGACCGCGCGCCGGTCGAGCGCCGCCGAATCGAAGCTCGCCTGATCCGCGGCGGCGACGGACACAAGCAGCTCGCCCGCACCGGCCAGCGACGCGAGACGGGCGGTCGTGTTGACCGCGTCGCCGAGGGCTGTGAAATCCGAGATCTCGTCGCTCGAACCAACGGTGCCAACGAACGCGATTCCCGTGTGGATCCCGATCCCGACGGGGATGGCGCCGGCCGCGGTCGCGTCCGGCGCGCTCGTGGTTGCCAGCAGCTCCTGCCCGGCCGCGATCGCCTTGGCCGAGTGCCCCATGCCGGCGTACGAAGGGATGAACAGCCCGATCACCTCGTCGCCGACGAATTTGTCGACGACACCGTCCTGATCGACGATCGCGACCGAGGCCAGCCGGTAGAAGGCATTGAGGACGGCCGAGAACTCGGCCGGCCGGAGCCTCTCACCGAGGCCGGTCGAGCCGCGGATGTCCGCGAAGAGAAACGACAGCTCGATCTCGGCGCCGCCGATACCCTGCTTGGTCAGCTGCTGGAAGCAGTTCTTGCAGAGTTGGGGGTTTCGCTCCC
>DASUPH010000429.1:0-3738 GCA_036276275.1 Candidatus Limnocylindrales bacterium | reverse complement strand
GGACGCTTCGCGGCGACGGGCTCGTCGACGAGTTCATCGAGCTGCTCGAGGCGTATGTCGAACGGCGCTACCCGGCGCGATCAGCGACGCCGATGGGCTGAACACGCCCGATCAAACGACAGCCAGGATCGCGGTAGTAGGGGCCCAAACAGGGCCGGCCGCGCCGGCGACGCGGATTCGCGCTCATTCGACAGCCGCGGGGGCGAATGAACGCCATCGATTGGCGGCGATCGCCGTCGCCGTGCCGAAGGTCGTCCTGGTTGCCGTCTGAGCGAAACGGCGCTCAAGGGTGGGAGGCCCACGCACGGCTCCCGTTTGAGCCATCCACCCCTCCGCGTGTATACTTTCGCCTGAACTGAACGGCCGCTCCATGCGTGGGTGACCCCCACGTTTCTTTTTTGTCGGTCAACGTGCATGCAGCGAAGGAGGCATCGTGAGTCGCGATTTCGTCGGTGCCCTCCTCCAGCTCAACGCCGAGAAGCAGGTCTCCCGCGAGCAGCTGATCCACGCGGTCGAAGACGGCATCCAGTCCGCCTACCGGCGGGTCGCGGGCGACGAGGACATCCACGTCCGGATCGACGCCGAGACCGGCCGGATCCGCGTGTTCCGTGCCCGGATCGTCGTCGATGAGGTCGAGGACCCGCTCATCGAGTTCACGCTCGAGGAAGCCCAGGCGCTCAAGCCGGACGCCAAGGCGGGCGAGCTCGTCGAGACGGAAGAGCTCGACGGCGACGTCTTCGGCCGGATCGGCGCCCAGACCGCGAAGCAGATCGTGCTCCAGCGGATCCGCGAGGTCGAGCGCGACCAGGTCTTCGACAAGTTCGCCAACCGCGAGGGCGAGATGATCACGGGGCTCGTCAACCGCGTCGAGCCGCGGGCGATCATCCTCGACGTCGGCAACAACGTCGAGGCGATCCTCGCCACGTCCGAGCAGTCGGCGGTCGAGCACTACCGGATCGGCCAGAACGTGAAGGCCTATGTGCTCGAGGTGCGGCGTTCGAGCCGCGGCCCGCAGATCCTCGTCAGCCGGACCCACAAGGGCTTCCTGAAGCGCCTGTTCGAGCTCGAGGTCCCGGAGATCCACAGCGGGACGGTCGAGATCAAGGCGATCGCCCGCGAGGCCGGCTCCCGCTCGAAGGTCGCGGTCTCGTCCCGCCAGGAGGGCCTCGACCCGGTCGGTGCCACCGTCGGCCAGCGCGGCGCCCGCGTCCAGGCCGTCGTCGCGGAGCTGGGCGGCGAGAAGATCGACATCATCCCGTGGAACGACGACGCCGGCGTCTTCGTCGCGAACGCGCTGTCGCCGGCCCAGGTGATCAGCGTCGACATCGACGAGGAGAAGCGGATCGCGAACGTCACCGTCCCGGAGCGGATGCTGTCGCTGGCGATCGGGCGCGAGGGCCAGAACGCGCGCCTGGCAGCTCGACTGACGGGCTGGCGGATCGACATCCGGAGCGATGTCTCCGTGGCCGAGGCGAAGGCCGCCGCGACGGACGAGGCCCGGGCCGCGGCCGCAGCCGAGGCCGCGCCGGCCGAGGCGCCTGCCGCCGATGAGGCGCCGGCGAAGAAGACGCGCGTCAGGAAGACCACCGAGCCGGTGGCTGTCGTCGACGCGACGGAGACGGCGGCGGACGGTACGCCCGCGAAGAAGACTCGACCGACGAAGGCGCCAGCGGCCGCTGCGGCGGCTCCGGAGACCGAGACGGCCGTGTCGGCCGCGCCGGCGAAGACGGCCCGCTCGACCAAGGCGTCGGCGGCTGCCGGCGGCGCGACCACCGAGGCCGCGCCGAAGAAGGCGCGTGCGACCAGAACGACCAAATCGCCCAAGGTGACCGAGGCGACGCCCGAGCCCTCCCCCGAGGGGGTATCGTCGTAGGCGCGGCCCCGGCGGGCGTGGTCCGGACGACTCTGCCCCCGCGCCGCGTCCCGACGCGTTCGTGCGTCGTGTGCCGGACCTCGCGCCCCAAGCGCGAGTTGCTCCGGATCGTCCGGACGGCGGGCGGCCAGGTGAAGATCGATGAGAGCGGCCGGCTGGCCGGCCGGGGTGCGTACCTCTGCCGCGATGCCGCCTGCTGGACTCTTGCCGCCGAGCGTGGCGCCCTCGGGCGGGCGCTCGAGGCAGCGGTCCCCACGGAGCTCCGCGAGGTGCTCCGGGCGGGACCGACGATGATGACTGACGAAGGAGGAGCCCGTGGCCAGGAGTAGGAGCGGCACCCGCGGCCGACGCGGACCGCGCAAGCCGCCGCGACGTGACGGCAGTGGCGTCCCGTCACAGGTCCAGGTCGCGGACCCGCGTGAGCGTGGCGCGATCGAGCTGCCGACGACGATCACCGTCAAGGAGCTCGCGGAGCTGCTCGCGGTCAACCCCGCGGACGTCATCCGCGAGCTGATCAAGAGCGGCATCTTCGCCACGATCAACCAGCTGATCGATCGCGACACCGCGTCGCTCGTCGCCGGCGAGCTCGGCTACGAGGTTGCCGAGACGATCGCCCCGTCGGCCGGACTCAGCGCCGACGGCGAGGAGGAGGGCGCTCCCGCGCCGGCGGCCAAGGAGGTCCTCTTCGAGGACGACGATCCGGCCGATCTCCAGCCGCGCGCCCCGATCGTGACCGTCATGGGCCACGTCGACCACGGCAAGACGAGCCTCCTCGACGCGATCCGGACGACCGAGGTCGCAGCCGGCGAGCGGGGCGGGATCACCCAGCACATCGGGGCGAGCGAGGTCGAGCACGACGGCAAGCGCGTCGTCTTCCTCGACACGCCGGGCCACGAGGCGTTCACGGCGATGCGCGCCCGCGGGGCCAAGGTCACCGACATTGCCGTGGTCGTCGTCGCCGCCGACGACGGCGTCATGCCCCAGACGCTCGAGGCGATCGACCACGCCCGCGCGGCCAAGGTGCCGATCGTCATCGCCCTCAACAAGATCGACAAGCCCGACGCCAACCCGGACCGGGTCAAGACCGAGCTGTCCGAGGCCAACGTCATCGTCGAGGAGTACGGCGGCGACACGCCCCTCGTGCCCGTCTCGGCGAAGGCCCGCCTGGGGCTCGACGAGCTGCTCGACATGGTCCTCCTTGTCGCCGACCTCCAGGAGCTCAAGGCCAACCCCAAGCGATCGGCGATCGGCACGATCGTCGAGGCCGAGCTCGACAAGGGTCGCGGCCCGGTGGCCACGGCGATCGTCCAGACCGGCACCCTGCGGGTCGGCGACGTCATCGTCGTTGGCGAGACCTACGGCAAGGTCCGCGCCCTCGAGAACGGCATTGGCAAGCGGCTGACCAAGGCCGGACCGTCGACCGCGGCGGTCGTCCTCGGCCTGGCCGACGTCCCCCAGGCCGGTGACATCCTGCGGGCGGTCGCCGACGAGAAGGAAGCCCGGACGCTCGTCGAGGCGCGCCGCGCTGACAACTCCGCGCGGGCGGGGGACGGCAGTGGCCGGGCCACGCTCGAGGACCTGTACCGCCAGATCCAGGCCGGCCAGGCCAAGGAGCTCCGGATCATCCTCAAGGCCGATGTCTCGGGCTCGCTGGGCGCCATCACCCATGCCCTCGACCAGCTCTCGACCGAGGATGTCCGCCTGAACGTCCTCCACGAGGGCGCCGGTGACATCACCGACAACGACATCATGCTGGCGACCGCGTCCGACGCGATCGTCGTCGGGTTCAACACGAAGGTCACCGACACGGCGCGCCGCTCGGCCGAGGCCGAGGGCGTCGACATCCGGCTCTACGACATCATCTA
>DASUPH010000428.1:0-10482 GCA_036276275.1 Candidatus Limnocylindrales bacterium | reverse complement strand
TGGTGCCGTCGGGCGACCAGGTCTTGACGACCTCCATGTCCTCGGTGTCGTGCGTCTTCGGCCCGACCTCCCGGGCGGCTGCGCTGCCATCGGCCGACAGGATCGCGAGCCGCCCGCTGCCGTCCTTGGTGAACGAGAAATGAGCGACCGCGATCGACCGGCCGTCCGGGGACCAGATCGGCCAGCCCTCCTGCGTTGCGTCGTCCGGTGGACCTGGCGGCCCGACGTCGCCGGACCCGTCGGCGTTGACGATGTGGATCCGGAAATGGCCGGGCGGATCGCCAGCGATCGGTTCCACCGCGTTGTAGGCGATCCGATCGCCGCTTGGCGACCAGGTCGCGCCACTGAGATCGTATTCCGGTCCGCCGAAGGCGCCAGGGCTGGGGAGATGCAGCGCTCGACGGTTCGTCCCGTCCGCGTTCATCAAGTAGAGGTCCTGTTTCCCGTCGGTGGCCAGCCCCCGGATCAGGAGCTCGGCGCCGTTGGGCGGACGCCAGGCCGTGTCCGTTGGCTGGAGGCTGCCGAGGTCGATCCGGGTCGCCGGCGACCCGTCGACATGGGCGAGGTACAGCTGCCGCATGTCGTGGTCGTCCTCGAGGGTCACCGAGACGGTCCGTCCATCCGGTGCCCAGGCGGACTGGGAGTTCGTGATCGGCACGTCGAGGATCTGTCGCTCGTGCGAGCCGTCGGCGTCCGCTGCGAACAGGTATTCGAGGCCGCCGCCCGATCGAAAGAACAGGAACCGGGTACCGTCCGGGGACCACCCCCAGAACGAGTTCACCTTCCCGTTCGCGCCCATGAGCATCCGCTCGGGCGAATCGACGGTGTCGCGGACGAAGATGTCGCCGCCGCTCGTGTACGCGATGGCACCGTTGCGGGCGAGCCCGAAGGGCGCCGGGACGTGTGGTCGTGAGCCGACGACGACCAGCAGGGCCGCCGCGACGAGCAAGAGGAGAGCGAGCACGCCGATCGCCCGCCAGGGAAGCGGGGGGAACGGCAGCCGCCGTGTGGCGACGTCCATGGGAATCCACCTCGTGAGGAAGCTCCAGGCGGGCCGCTGCCGCATGCGGGCGGTCTCCCGGAACAGGTCGTCTCGGTAATCGGGACTGCCGGCGAAGTAGCCCCCGGCAAGGAGCGCCGGGAGGTCCTGCTCGAAGCGTCGCGGTGAGGTCATGCGAGCTGCCCTCCCGCGATCACACCGGCATCGGGCTCGGCCGTGCCGGTCACCGTCGTCCGCATGGCGGCGAGCGCGTAGTGGAGACGGGACTTGGCGGTCCCGAGCGGGATCCGGAGGGCTGCCGCCACCTCCGGCAGCGGCAGCCCGAGGAGGTAGTGCAGGGCAACGACCGCCCGGTGCCCGGGGTCGAGGCGCGCGAGCGCCTCGTCGAGGAGCTGGCGGTCGGCCAGGGAGCCGGCAGCGTCCGACGCGGTCGGCATGTCGAGCGCCTTGAGCTCGACCTCGATCACCCGCCGACGCCGGCGACGCGCGAGGTCGAGACAGGCATTGACGATCAAGCGATGGAGCCAGGCGTCGAGGCGGTCCGGATCGCGAAGTCCGGGCAGGTCGCGCCAGGCACGGATCAAAGCCTCCTGGACCGCGTCGCGCGCGAGCTCCGGGTCCCGGAGGATCAGGCGGGCAGCCGCATCCAGCCGCGCGAGGCGCACGTCGATCAGGACGGTGAAGGCGTCATGATCGCCTTCCCTTGCCCGCTCCACGAGTCCTCGCTGGTCCACGGTCCCCTCGCCTGGCGGCACGGCCACGGCGGTCGTGCTCGTCAGGGTATGGCGTCAGGTCTCGCCGATTCGTTCATCCGCGAGGCGAGGCGAGTCGACGCAGGCCGGGATGGCGCTGCCTTGTCAGGTCAGCCGAGGCGCGCCACCAGCTCCTCGTGGCCGCCCGCCGTGGCGAGGTCCGCCGCCGATAGGCCGTCGTCGTTGCGCAGCGTGGGGTCGGCGCCGGCGGCGAGGAGCGCCTCGAGCGAGCGCAGGTCGCCGTTCTGGGCCGCGGCGTGGAGCGCCGTCCAGCCGTGCCGCTGCCGCTCGTCGGGCGCGGCGCCCGCTGCGAGGAGGATTTCGACGATCTCGGCATGGCCGCCCGCCGCCGCCGAGTGGAGCGGGAGGACCCAGAAGCTGTTGTCCGAACGCGCATTGAGGTCCGCGCCGGCCTCGATCAGCGCTCGTGTGGCATCAGCCGTTCCCTCACCGCCGAAGAACGCCGGAAGGTGGAGGGCGGTGAACCCGTCGGGGCTCTGGGCGCGGGCCAGGTCCGGTTCGGCGGCGAGCAGCTCGCGCACGCGGTCGGCCCGGCCGAGCGCGGCCGCTTCGAAGACGTCGAGCCGGGGCAAGGCGGCGGCAAGCTTCGCTGCCAGCGAGGGCCGGCCGTGATAGAGGGAATGGAGCACCGCGCTGACGCCCTCGTCGTCGCGCGAAGCGGCCAGGCCCGGGGACTCGGCGAGGAGCGCGTCGAGCAGATCGGCGTCGTCGCCGTCGATGACGTCGAACACGTCGGACGCGGTCGGCATCTCTGGCATCCGTTCATCATCGGCGGTTCGGGGCCCGGGCGCTGACCCGCCGCGAAGCCGACCCTCAGGCGGCTGCGACCCGCGTACCATCTGCCGATCACGACAGGGGGACAGGAGGCACGCGTGCGGCTGCAGGACAAGGTCACGATCATCACCGGAGCCGGCGGCGGGATGGGTCGGACCGCCGCCAGGATGTTCGCCGCCGAAGGCGCCCGGGTCGTGTGCGTCGACGTGACGGACGATATGGCAGAGTCGGCCGCCGCGGACGCTCGATCGGCCGGCGGCGAGGCGACCAGCGTCGCCGCGGATGTCTCGAAGGAGGCCGACGCCCGGCGGATGGTCGACCACGCGATTGCCACCTACGGCCGCGTCGACGCCCTCTACAACAACGCCGGGATCATGCCGGCCGCCGACCACTCGGTCGTCGACACCGACGTCGAGACCTGGGACAAGGTCATGGCGGTCAACCTCCGCGGCGTCTTCCTCGGCTGCAAGTACGCGATCCCGAAAATGGTCGAGCAGGGCTCGGGCTCGATCATCAACGTCGCCTCGTTCGTGGCGATCCTCGGCTGCTCGGTGCCGCAGGACGCGTACACCGCGTCCAAGGGAGCGGTGCTTTCGCTGACCCGCAGCCTCGCCGTCCAGTTCGCACCCCAGGGCGTCCGCTCGAACTCGATCAGTCCCGGCCCGATCGAGACGCCGCTCCTCATGGACTGGCTGGTCAAGGACGAGGAGGCGAAGAAGATCCGGCTCGCCCGGAACCCGAGCGGCCGGTTCGGCAAGCCCGAGGAGATCGTCCACGTGGCGCTCTACCTCGCGTCCGACGAGAGCCGCTGGACGAACGGCGCCAATCTCGTGATCGACGGTGGGATCACCGTCAACTACTTCTGAGGTGGATCGACCCATGGCGGCGGACATGGGCCGCCTCGCGGTGGGGGTCGATGTCGGTGGCAGCGGGATCAAGGTCGCGGTCGTCGATGTCGATCGAGGCGTCCTCGTCGGCCCGCGGCTGCGGGTGGCCACGCCGCAGCCGTCGAGCCCCGAGTCGGTCGTCCCGACGATCGTGCGGACCGTCCGGCGGGCCATCAAGGAATCCGCGGTCGGTCCGGCGGCGTCCCAGATCCCGATCGGCGTCGGGATGCCGGCCGTCGTGATCGATGGCGTCACGAAGACGGCCGCGAACATCGACGGCGCCTGGGTGGAGTACGACCTCGGCGCCCACCTCCGCCAGGCGCTCAAAGGGCGGATCGAGGTCCTCAACGACGCCGACGCGGCCGGCCTGGCCGAGATGCGCTTCGGGGCCGGCGTCGGCGAACGCGGGGTTGTCTTCGTCCTGACCCTCGGGACCGGACTGGGGTCCGGGATGTTCAACGACGGGGTCCTCGTCCCGAACACCGAGCTCGGCCACATGGAGATCCGCGGCCGCGACGCGGAACGGCGATCCGCCGCCGTTGCCCGGACGCGGCGAGGGCTGTCCTGGAAGGCCTGGGCGGCCGACCTCGACGAACACCTCCACGCGATCGACAAGCTGTTCTGGCCGAACCTGATCATCATCGGCGGCGGCGTCAGCAAGAACGCCGACAAGTTCATCCCGCGGTTGACGATCCGGCCGCGGGTCGTGCCAGCGACGCTCCGAAACGACGCCGGGATCGTCGGCGCCGCGATGGCGGCCGCGGAGCACTTCACCGAACGCTGAGCGTTTCGGGCGGGGCGCCCGAACCGTGACTGCACGGGCTTGTTCGCACGGCGACGTACCATGGATCCAACGATCCGCGGCTGTGGCCGCCCCCGATCCCGAGGCGAGGACCCACCGAAATGGCCACCGAGCAACAGGCCCCCGACGCCGCCGCGAGCGATGCCCCACTGACCGCGCGAATGATGATCGGTGGCGAATCCGTTGACGCGGCCGACGGCAAGACGTTCGACGTCGTCAACCCGGCCAACGGCAAGGTGATCGCGACGGCGCCGCTCGGCGGTCGCGAGGACGTCGATCGGGCCGTCGCCGCCGCCCGCAAGGCCTTCGACGACCGCAAGGGATGGGCGAACTGGGCCGCCGGCAAGCGCGGCCGATCGCTGTCGAAGTTCGCCGACCTGATCAAGAAGAACTCCGAGGAGCTGGCCCAGCTCGAGAGCCGGAACGTCGGCAAGCCGATCGGCGGGGCGCGCGGCGAGGTCGTCGGAGCGAGCCTCGTGTTCGACTACTACGCCGGCGCCGCGAACAAGCTCTACGGCCAGACGATCCCGGTCAGCAAGCCCGGTATCGATCTGACCCTGCGCGAGCCGATCGGCGTCGTCGGGCTGATTGTCCCCTGGAACTTCCCGATCCTCATGGCCTCGTGGAAGGTCGCCCCGGCGCTGGCCGCCGGCAACACCGCGATCCTCAAGCCCGCCAGCTACACCCCGCTGACGGCGATCCGGCTCGGCGAGTTTGCCCTCGAGGCCGGGATCCCGGCCGGCGTCCTGAACATCGTCACCGGGCCCGGCGGATCGGCCGGCGCGTCGATCGCCGCGCACCCGGGGATCGGCAAGGTTGCCTTCACCGGCGAGACGACGACGGGCCAGGAGATCATGCGGCTGGCGTCAGGCAACGTGAAGAAGATCAGCCTCGAGCTAGGCGGTAAGAGCCCGAACATCGTCTTCGCCGACGCGGACCTCGAGAAGTTCGCCCGCGAGTCGCCGTACAGCGTCTTCGACAACGCCGGCCAGGACTGCTGCGCCCGAAGCCGGATCCTCGTCGAGCGATCGGTCCACGAGAAGGTCGTGGAGCTGTTCGCGGAGGCGACCCGGAACGTGAAGGTCGGCGATCCGGCGGACGACGCGACCGAGGTCGGCTCGCTCGTCAGCTTCAAGCAGCGCGACCGCGTCAAGGACTACATCGAGATCGGGTTGGGCGAAGGCGCGACGATCGTCGTGGGCGGCACGGCGCCCGACGACCCGGCGCTCGCCGAGGGCGCGTACCTGCTGCCGACGGTCTTTGACGGCGTCTCGAACGACATGCGGATCGCGGCCGAGGAGATCTTCGGGCCGGTCGTCTCGGTCATCCCGTTCGACACCGAGGAGGAGGCGCTCACGATCGCCAACTCGACCCCGTACGGGCTGTCCGGGTCGATCTGGAGCCGCGACATCGGCAAGGCGCTGCGGGCGGCCAAGGCGCTCCAGGCCGGAGTGATCTCGGTGAACTCGAACTCGTCGGTCCACACGGAGGCGCCGTTCGGCGGCTACAAGATGTCGGGGATCGGACGCGAGCTCGGGATGTCGGCCCTCGATCTCTACACGGAGACCAAGAACATCTACATCGACATCTCGTAGGGCGGGCGTCTCTCCGACCCGTGCGAGGGCTGAGTCGTCGAGCGTGTGGTGCTCACGGCAACAAGCGAAGAAGGAACCTTCCGAACTCACCACCTCCGCCGTCGACTGTTGCTGTCAGGCCAACAAACGTCGTCGGAGCAGCCTGACGCGGTCGATGCCGGGCGGGCCAGCCGTCGCTTGTTGTGCTGAGCGCAACGCGCTCGACCGGAACGGCGGTCACTCGTCCCAGTGGCGGTCGGCAGGGTGGATGTCCGGTCGGCGACGGTTCAGCCAGTCGCGGATGGCCCAGTAGGTCGTCTTGAACGCGATCCCCTTCCACGGGATCGCGTCGGCCGGGAAGGCCTCGATCTCGAGCGCCTCGGGGTTCAGGCGGTAGGACCCGCGAAGGACGCGAGCCTCGAACGCCAGGACGACGACCGCCGCTTCGAGTCGCGAGTAGAGCCCCACGATCTCGCCCGGCTCGACGATCAGGCCCGTCTCCTCGAGGGTCTCCCGGACGGCCGCCTCCGTGACGGTCTCGTCGACCTCCAGGAAACCGCCGGGCTGGGCCCACAGGCCACGACCGGGCTCGATGCCGCGCCGGAGCAGGACGATCCTGCCGTCCTCGGTGACCGGGATCGTCGTCACGACGAGGCGAGGATTGACATACGCGATATGGCCGCAAGAGGGACAGCCGAGCCGCTGGCGGTCCTCACCCTCGATCTCGCCGAAGGTCAGCTCCGTCCCGCAGCGCGAGCAATAGTTGAGGGTTGCGGCGAGCCACGCCGGTACGCCGCCACCGGACGGGATGTTCGTCGAGCGCGCGTCGGGCCCGCGACCGTACGCGTCGAGGAACGGCTCGGCGGTCGGATTCCGGTCGCCTTCCATCAGGCGAGGAGCACGATCCCGGCCGCGACGACCAGGGCCGCCAGGCCGACGAGGCTCGTCACGACCCATGCGAGCCGAAACAGGCCCTTGGTCGAATCGACCGGCATCCAGGCCCACGCCGAGCGCCAGATCCGGACGACCGCATCGGCGGTCGTGATGACGAGGAGGGGCGCCGCAACGAGGACGCAGAGCTTGATCAGCGGGCTGCCGAGGGGCGCCCCGAGCTCGAGCGCCGTGATCGCGATCGCGCCGAGGATCAGGACCGGGACCGACAGCAGGACGTAGTGCTTCTGGAGCGGCGTGGGCGCGGTCTCCGGCACGGATCGCGGCGGCAGGCCCTGGAGGCTGGGTGGCAGCGTCGTGGCGTGGACGGGCTGCCGCTCGAGGACCGGCATGCCTCGTTCCCAGCGTTCGTCGTCCATCACGACGAGTGTACGACCGCCCGCGCGCGGGCCACCTTCGTGCTACAGGCCCTCGTTGGCAGGGTCGGCGGCGATCGCCTCCGCCTGGGCGGCGCGGCGAGCCGCGAGACGTTCGCCGACGGCGGGATCCGCGACCGCGAGGATCGCGGCCGCCAGCAGTCCGGCGTTCTCGCCGTTGCCGACGCCGACGGTCGCCACCGGCACGCCCTTCGGCATCTGGACGATCGCGAGGAGCGCATCGAGGCCGTCGGAGACGCCGCCGGGCATCGGGACGCCGATCACCGGACGCGTCGTCTGGGACGCGACGACCCCCGGCAGATGGGCGGCGAGGCCGGCGATCGCGATGAACACGGCGATCCCCCGATCCTCGGCGGTGGTGATGTAGCGGGCCAGCAGGGCCGGCGCGCGATGGGCCGAGATCACCCGGGTCTCCGACGGGACGGCGAGCTCGTCGAGGACCGCGGCGGCCTTGTCCGCCGCGCCGATGTCGGATCGACTGCCGACGATGATCCCGATCCGCGCCGGCCCGCCGCGTTCCGCCTGGTCGGTCAACATCTGCCTCCTGTTCGCTCCCGGTGGCGAGAGTGTAGATTCCCGCCCATGCGCCGCGTCATCGGCCGACGCGTCCACGAGGTGGACGTCGGCTAACTCGCTCCCTGGATCGCTCGCGCCGACCGGGTCGTCATCGATCTCGGTACCGGCGACGGTCGGGCGGTCGTGGGGCGCGCCCGGCGTGAGCCGGGCGCGCTCGTCATCGGCGTGGACGCGTCAGCCGCCGGGATGGCCGAGTCGTCACTCCGAACGGCCCGACCGGAGCGGCGCGGCGGCCTGCCGAACGCCCTGTTCGTCGTCGCCGCCGCGGAGTGCCCGCCGTCCGACCTGCACGGGATCGCGGACGAGCTGACGATCCTCTTCCCGTGGGGCTCGCTGCTGCGAGGCGCCCTGGCGCTCGACGATGCGGCCGCCGCGGGAATCGCGCGGCTCGTCCGGGCCGGAGGACGCGTCGAGGTGCTCGCCTCGGCCACGGAGCGCGACGGGCAGGGAGTGCCGCCGCTCCGGGCCGAGGACGGTCCCGCGATCGCGCGGCGCTGGGCGTGCCGCGGACTGGCGCTCACGACCTTCGAGCCGGCGAGCGCCCCGCAGATCGCCGCCAGCGGCTCGACATGGGCCCGGCGGCTCGGTGCCTCCGGAGGGCGCGGCCGTGCCGACGGGCCGTCGGATGCGGGCGCCATCGGACGACCGACCTGGCGCCTCGTCCTTCGCCGGGACGGCCGTCTGGCGCTCGGGCGGTAGAATCCGCCGACGATGCACCATCGCCGGGGCTCGGTTCTTCGCCTCTTCCTCGCCGCCGCCCTGCTCGGTCCGGCGCTCGGCGTGACCGCGCCCGCGTCGCCGACGCTCGCCGCGGACAGCCCGTCGGGCGGGTTCAACCTGGATCTCGCCAGCCGGTCGGACTTCGTGGCCCAGGCGAACTTCGTCCAGTGCGTCGGCGCGAGCATGCAGATGATGTTGAACATCATCGACGTCCAGGACGATCGCTCGGCGCGAACCCAGCGCCGCCTCCAGAGCCTCGCCCGCGACCTGAGCGGCCCGACCCGCGAGGGGTTCCAACGGCAGGGCGCCAGCGTGCGCGGCTGGACGGCCGGTCTCAACCAGCTCGACGCCGGCCCGTACCGGCTCGTCGGCGCGTCGACCCTCGACGAAGCGCTGCGCTTGGCCGCCACATCGATCCGCGCGACCGGCAAGCCGGTCGGCCTTCTCGTCTGGGGTGGCCGCCACGCCTGGGTGATGAGCGGGTTCCGGGCGACCGCCGATCCGGGCCGGGCAAAGGATTTCAAGGTGACGGCGGCCGTGGTCCTCGATCCGCTCTACCCGTACGGCTCGAGCCGTTGGGGCCCCAGCCCGAAGCCCCGCGAGGCGATCAGCCCGGCAGCATTGGGTCGCCAGTTCGTGCCCCGCCGCCACGGCACGTGGGCCGGTGCCCCAACCGGCGAGGCCGGCGCGACGATGGCGGCCCTCGCCGGCAAGTACGTGATCGTCATGCCCTTCATCCCGATCGAGCTCGCCCGGACCGGCCACGTCGCGGCTTGATGAGCCGCATTCCGCTGATCCTCGATGTCGATACCGGCATCGACGATTCGCTGGCGCTTCTCTACGTGGTTGGAAGCCCTGAGGCCGAGTTGGTCGCCGTGACCTGCGTCGGTGGCAACGTCGACGCCCGCCAGGTCGAGCGTAATACGCGATCCGTTCTCGAGCTGGCGGGCCGGTCCGACCTGGAGGTCGCGCTCGGGCGCGAGCGACCCCTCGTCCGGCCGGTCGAGACGACGCCGGAGACCCATGGCCCGCAGGGCCTGGGCTACGCGGAGCTCCCGCCGCCGAGCCGGCCGCTCAGCCCGCGCCATGCGTCCGACCTGTTGATCGAGGAAGCCCGCAAACGGCCCGGCGAGATCACCCTCGTGACCTGCGGGCCGCTGACGAATCTGGCCGTCGCGCTCCTCCGCGAGCCGGACCTGCCGAACCTCCTCAAGGGCTGGGTCCTGATGGGCGGCGCGTATCGCCACCCCGGCAACACGGCGCCGACGAGCGAATGGAACATCCACTGCGATCCGGAGGCGGCGCAGATCGCCTTCGCCACGTGGGGCCCGACCGCGACCGCCGGCGGGCACGGGCTGCCCGTCGCCCTCGGGCTCGATGTCACGGAGAAGGCGAAGATCACGCCCGATCATGTCGTCGCCCTCGCCCGGGCCGCCGGCAGCACGCCCGATGACTCGCTCGCCCTCGCTCGCGGCGAGGACCCGATGCAGGCGACCCGCTCCGTGGCCAGCAATCCGATCGTCCGCTACATCGCCGACGCGCTCCGCTTCTACATGGAATTCCACAAGGGTTACGACGGTTTCTACGGCTCGTTCATCCACGATGCGCTTGCGGTCGCCGCCGCCCTCGACCCACGACTGATCCGGACGGAGGCGGTCCCGGTCGACGTCGAGCTCGGCGGGAAGCTGACGACGGGTGAGACGGTGACCGACTGGCGCCGGGTCTGGGGCAAGCCGGCGAACGTCGACGTGGCGGTCGATGCGGATGCGGACGAGTTCCTGCGACGGTTCGTGGAGCGCGTCGGACGGCTGGCGGCGGCTCGCGCGTCGTAGCACACTAGCGGCGGAGGGTTGTACCGGAGGGTCGCCGGAAGCGGCGGCTTCTGGGCAGGAGCCGAGGAGGTCACATGTCGGGCAGCTGGCTGCGGGCCATCGTGGGCATCGTCGTGTTCTTCGTGGTCCTGGCCGTCGGGCTGAGTGTGACCGGGACGCTCGACATGACCGCGGATCCGGACACCGGCCTCATCGCTGCCCGCAACACGGTCATCG